>NZ_JANIAG010000069.1:0-27624 GCF_028682155.1 Pseudomonas sp. 39004 | reverse complement strand
GAGATGTATTCCCATGAGTTCCCTGACCGCGCCCTCTGCTGCGCTGGCCGCCGCCCCTGCGCCGGCCGCCCCTGCGCAGACGGCGTTCGGCCTGCAGGTGGTGGTTGGGCTGTTCGGCGTGTTGCTGGCGGTGTTGTGCGCCGGCCTCAACGAGGCGGTGACCAAGATTTCCCTCAACGACATCCGTGGCGCCATGGGCATCGGTGCCGACGAGGGCGCCTGGCTGTTGGCCGTGTACAGCGCGGCGTCGGTGTCGGCGATGGCCTTCGCACCCTGGCTCGCCACGACCTTTTCGCTGCGCCGCTTCACCCTGTCTGCCGTCGGCCTGTTCGCCGTGCTGGGCTTGCTGCAACCCTTCGCCCCCAACCTGCACAGCCTGATGCTGCTGCGCGTGCTGCAGGGTTTCGCCTCTGGCGCCTTGCCGCCGATGCTGATGAGCGTCGCACTGCGCTTTCTGCCACCGGGCATCAAGGTCTATGGCCTGGCCTGCTATGCCCTGACCGCCACCTTCGGGCCGAACCTCGGCACGCCGCTGGCGGGCCTCTGGACCGAGTACGTCGGCTGGCAGTGGGCGTTCTGGCAGATCATTTTGCCGTCGCTGCTGGCAATGTTATGCGTCGGTTGGGGCCTGCCCCAGGACCCGCTGCGCCTCGAACGCTTCAAGCAACTCGACTGGCGTGGTGTGCTGCTTGGCCTGCCCGCCATCAGCTGCACCGTGCTGGGCCTGTCGTTGGGCGACCGCTGGGGCTGGTTTGACTCGCCGCTGATCTGCTGGTTGCTGGGCGGTGGCCTGCTGTTGCTGGTGCTGTTCCTGTACAACGAATGGTCCGAGCCGTTGCCGTTCTTCCAGCTGCGCATGCTCTCGCGGCGCAACCTGAGCTTTGCCTTGCTGACCCTGGCCGGTGTGCTGATCGTGTTGTCGGGTGTGGGCAGCATTCCGTCGGCGTACCTGGCGCAGATCCAGGGCTACCGCCCGGCGCAGACCAGCCCGCTGATGATGCTGGTGGCCATGCCGCAACTCATCGCCCTGCCGCTCACGGCGGCGCTGTGCAACATCCGTGCGGTGGACTGCCGCTGGGTGCTGGCGACGGGGCTTGGCATGCTGGCGCTGTCGTGCGTGGGCAGCAGCCTGCTGACCTCCGAATGGATACGCGGCGATTTCTACCCCTTCTACCTGCTGCAGGTGTTTGGCCAGCCGATGGCGGTGTTGCCGTTGCTGATGCTTTCCACCAATGGCATGACCCCGCAGGAGGGCCCGTTCGCCTCGGCCTGGTTCAATACGGTCAAAGGGCTGTCGGCGGTGATTGCCGGTGGCCTGCTGGATGCCCTGGGCACCGTGCGCCGGCATTTTCATTCCAACCACCTGGTCGACAGCCTGGGCAACGCGCCGTTGATCGATGGCAGCGCCACCGGCCTTGCCCGACGCATTCATGAACAGGCCCAGGTACTGACCTCGGCCGACCAGTACCTGGTGATGGCCTGCATCGCCGTCGCTTTGATCTGCCTGATCCCCTTCGTGCCTACCCGGATCTTCCCGCCGCGTGCGGTGGCTTGAGCCCGTGAATGAATTCGAGAACTTGAAATGACCAACAACCGCAAGACAATCATCATCGGCTCGGTGCTCGCCGTGGCCGTGCTGGCCGCCATCGTCGGCCCCTGGATGTTTGGCAGTGACCACCGCCAGCGCACCAACGACGCCTACGTGATCGCCGACTACACCGTGGTCGCGCCCAAAGTCGCAGGCTTTATCAAAGAGGTGCTGGTCGAGGACAACCAGCAGGTCAAGGCCGGCCAGTTGCTGGCGACCATCGATGCCCGCGACTATCAGGCCGCGCTCGACGCTGCCCAGGCACAATTGCTGGTGGCCAAGGCGCAGAGCGCCGACGCCCGCGCCACGCTGGAGCGCCAGGCGGCACTGATCGCCCAGGCCGAGGCCGCGGTGAAAGCGGCTCAGGCCGAAACCGCCTTCGCCGATCATGAAGTCAACCGCTACAGCCGCCTGGCCGAGCAGGGCGCCGGCACCGTGCAGAACGCGCAGCAAGCGCGCAGCGGGGTCGACCAGGCCCGTGCGCGCCTGGCCAATACCCAGGCGGCCTTGCTGGCGACACGCAAACAGGTGGACATCCTCACCGCCCAGGTGGCCAGTGCCGATGGCCAGCTCAAGCGTGCCGAAGCCGGGCTGGAAAAGGCCCAGCTGGACCTGTCCTACACGCGCATCACCGCACCGGTGGACGGTATGGTCGGTGAGCGTGCCTTGCGCGTGGGCGCCTATGTCAACCCGGGTGCTCGCCTGTTGTCGGTGGTGCCGTTGCAGCAGGCCTATGTGGTCGGCAACTTCCAGGAAACCCAGCTGACCCACGTGCAGCCTGGCCAACCGGTGAGCATCACGGTCGACACCTTCTCTGGCGAGCAACTCAAGGGCCATGTCGAGAGTATTGCGCCGGCCACCGGGGTCACCTTTGCCGCCGTCAAACCCGACAATGCCACCGGTAACTTCACCAAGGTGGTGCAGCGCATTCCGGTGAAGATCGTCTTCGATGACGGCCAGGCGCTGCTTGCACGGCTGCGCGTGGGCATGTCGGTGGAAGCCACCATCGATACCCGTGGCGACAAGCTCGAAGGCAAAGAGGTGAGCGCGCGATGAAACCAGCATTACGCTTGAGCCCGTTGTTGCTGGCTGTGCTCATGGCCGGCTGCACCCTGGGGCCGGACTTCCAGCGCCCCGCCAGCCAGGCCCCGCAACAGTGGGCGGCGCTGCAAGGCGAGGCCGCAGCAAGCCAGCCGCAGGCTGAACCGCTGGAACTGCGCTGGTGGGAAACCTTTCACGATGCCCGCCTCAGCGCGCTGATCCAGCAGGTCACCGAACGCAACCTGGACCTGCAGATGGCCAGTGCACGCCTGCTGCAAAGCCGCGCCCTGCGCAGTACGGTGGCGGCGGACGAAGCGCCTTCGGTGGATGTGAACGCGGGCTACAGCCGTGCTCGCAACAGCGCCGAAGGGCTGAGCGACCCCTCTGGCCATGCCGGTAAGTCTGCCTTCAACCTGTGGCAGGGTGACCTGGTCGCGGGTTGGGAGCTGGACCTCTGGGGCCGCGTGCGACGCCAGGTCGAGGCTGCCGATGCGACGGTCGAAGTGGCCGAGAACGACCGCCGTGGCGTGCTGCTGGCCCTGCTGTCGGAAACCGCCGGCAACTATATTCAGCTGCGTGCGGTGCAGCACACGCTTGATGTCACCCGTGACAACCTGAAGGTGGCGCAGCACAGCTTGAAGCTGTCTGAAAACCGCCAGGCCGAAGGTGTCGCCACCCGCCTCGACGTAGCCCAGGCCAGTGCCCAGGTCGCCTCGATCGAAGCCCGCCTGCCCAGCCTGGAGGCTCGCCGCGACGACCTGATCAACGCCCTCAGCCTGCTCGCGGCCGAACCGCCACGCAGCCTGCAGGCGCAGCTGCTCGAAGGCGGTGAACTGCCCGCGCCGCAACAGCAGTTCGCCATCGGCTTGCCGTCCGAGTTGGCTGAGCGCCGCCCGGACATTCGCCAGGCCGAGGCGCGGTTGCACGCGGCAACCGCCAGCATCGGCGTGGCCAAGGCCGACTTCTACCCGAGCATTCGGCTGTCGGGCAGCATGGGGTTCCAGGCCATGCAGCTGTCTGACTTCGGCGGCTGGGACTCGCGCCGCTTCGCCTTCGGCCCACAACTGTCGTTGCCGATCTTCGAAGGGGGGCGGCTTAAAGGCACGCTGGAGTTGCGCGAGGCGCAGCAGCAGGAAGCGGCGCTCAACTACCGCAAGGTGGTGCTCGGCGCCTGGCACGAGATCGACGATGTGCTGCGCCTGTACAACGCCAGCCAGTTGCGCCGCGACCACCTGGCCGAGGCGGTGCGGCAGAACCGCATCGCCCTGGAGACTGCCCAGCGCCAGTATGTGGAAGGGGCGGTGGATTTTCTCAATGTGCTGACGGTACAGGGTGCGTTGCTGGCCAGCGAAGAGCAGTGGATCGACAGCTCGGCAGCGGTTTCCCAGGCCTTGGTGGGGTTGTACAAGGCGCTGGGCGGGGGCTGGCAGGCGTTTGATACTCAGCCGTCGAAAAAGGTGTGATGGTTGCGCTGGCTGTGCTGGCCAAACATCAAAGCGGACGCAGCAACCCGAACCGCTTGCGCAACACCCAGCCCAGCAGCCGCCGCGGCAACAGCCTGGCGATCAGCGGCAACGCCGTGCTGCCATTGCCCAACCTCACCACCGCAGGCACCGCCGTTTTGCGCGTAGCCGCCAGCACCCCTTGGGCAAACACGGCTGCCGGCGTCGGCCGGTCCTGCGACGCCCGGGCGCGTGCCTGGACGTACTCGCGCAGCGGCCACCACGGTGAATCCGCCGCCAGTACCTGCTCGGCCTGGCGCTGGGCATTGCTGGCGAACTGCGAGGCGATCGCCCCCGGTTGCACTTCCATCACCCGAATGCCAAACGGTGCCAGCTCCAGGCGCAGGGCATCGCTCAGGGCGTTGACGGCGGCCTTCGAGGCGCAATAGGCACCCGCGAATGGCGTGACCAGTACCCCGGAAACGCTGCCGATGTTCACCACCAGCCCGCGCGCGCGACGCAGCAGCGGGAACAGCGCGCGGGTCACACCGACCACGGCGAATACATTGGTTTCGAATTGCTGGCGCATCGCGTCTACGCCGCCATCGAGCAGCGGGCCCATGGCGCCGTAGCCGGCGTTGTTGATCAGGATGTCGAGGCTGGCGTGGCGCGTTTGCAGCTCATCGGCCAGTTGCGTCAGGGCATTGCTGTCATTGACGTCCAGTTGCCGGGCGGTGAAGCCGGCAGCGGACAACTGCTCGACGTCTTCAGGCTTGCGGGCGGTGGCCCAGACCTCGTGGCCGGCATCGCGGAAGGCGTTGGCCAGGGCGCGGCCGATGCCGCTGGAACAACCGGTGATCAGTACGGTGGGCATGGGGGGAGGGCCTTGGGTCTGGGAAATGGGTGTCGTGTGCACCGCGAAGAGGCCGGGGCAGGCAATGCGTCAATTGGCAAATGTACCTTGCAGACGCTCGGCACGAAACTCCAGCGTCTGTGCTCGGTAACCGGAACGCAGGGGCGGTACCGGCAGGCAATCGTTCCATTCGGCACCCGGTTGCAGCTCACCCGGCCCGCGGTAACGCGGCGCGCTGTAGGTGTTTTCGGCAAGGTTGACGGTATCGCCTGGCGCATACGCGCCCACGCGCCAACGCAGCTCGGTGAGCGGGGCCTTGTTGCCGTTTTTCATGTGCACGTGCAGCGCGCGGTCGGCGGGGCACTTGTCAGGGGCGTAGCTCAGGCGCAGGTCCAGGCGTGCCAGTTGCGTGGCTTCGCGGGTGTCTTGCCAGGCGACGAACAGGGCGACCAGGCCCAGGCCACAGACAGCGGCCAGGGATATCGGCAGGGCTTTGGCCGGGTAGCGCAGCAGCAGCACCAGCCAGGTGAGGATGAGGAAGGCACCGATGATCATGGGGCTTGCAGACCTTGGTTGCGCGGGTCTGACCATCGTAGCTTGAAATGGGGGAGGGCTCAAAAGCGGGAGGGCTTTGCCCTCCTTTCGCGACACAAGGCCGCTCCTACCGGATCGTGTGATCTATGCAGGTGCGGCCCCGGGGTTTCACTTACTGCGCGATGGTTTTCACCGAAACACCACGCTCGACCGGCGTCGAGGTGCGCCCGTAGACGTCCTCGAAACGCTCGATATCATCCTCGCCCAGGTAGCTGCCAGACTGCACTTCGATGATCTCCAGTGGGATCTTGCCTGGGTTGCGCAGGCGGTGGATCGAGGCGATCGGGATGTAGGTCGACTGGTTCTCGGTCAGCAGGAACACGTTCTCGTCGCACGTCACTTCGGCAGTGCCGGACACCACGATCCAGTGCTCGGCGCGGTGGTGGTGCATCTGCAGCGACAGGCTGGCGCCCGGCTTGACGGTGATGTGCTTGACCTGGAAGCGGCCGCCCATGTCCACCGAGTCGTACGAGCCCCATGGGCGGTACACTTCCAGGTGGTTCTGAGTCTCGCTGCGGCCCTGCTCGTCCAGGGTCTTGACCATCTGCTTGACGCCTTGGACCTTGTCCTTGTGGGCAATCATCATGGCGTCCTTGGTCTCGACCACGACGATGTTCTCGAGGCCGATCACCGACACCAGCTTGCCATTGCCATGGATCATGCAGTTGCGGCTGTCCTGCACCACCACATCGCCTTTGGTGACGTTGCCGTTGTCGTCCTTGTCGTGCACTTCCCACAGCGACGACCAGCAGCCCACGTCGCTCCAGCCGGCCGACATCGGCACCACGCAGGCACGCTGGGTCTTCTCCATCACCGCATAGTCGATGGAGTTGTCCGGGCAGCAGGCGAAGGTGGCTTCGTCGATGCTCAACACATCGTCTTCTTCCTGGCTGCGTTCCAGGGCCAGCACACAGGTGTCGTAGATGTCGGCGTCGTGCTTTTTCAGCTCTTCGAGGAAACGGCTGGCGCGGAACAGGAACATGCCGCTGTTCCAGAAGTAGCCCCCGGCCTTGACGAACTCGGCGGCGCGTTTTTCATCGGGTTTCTCGACGAACTGCGCAACCCGCGCCACGCCTTCTGGCAGCAGTGCGTCCTGGCTGGAGCGGATGTAGCCATAGCCGGTCTCAGGCTTGGTCGCCGGCACGCCGAACAGCACCATCTCGCCACGCTCGGCGGCCACGGTGGCCAGGGCCAGGGCGCGCTGCAGGGCTTTCTGATCGTCGATCACGTGGTCGGCAGGCAGCACCAGCATCAAGTCGTCGCGGCCTTCGCTGACCAGCTTCATCGCGGTCATCGCCACGGCGGGCGCCGTGTTGCGGCCGAACGGCTCCATCAGGATGGCCTGGGTTTCAAGTTTCAGGGCGCCGAGCTGCTCCTGGACGATGAACTTGTGGTCCTTGTTGCAGACCACGATCGGCGCATCCATGCCTTCGAACACCAGGCGCTGAATGGTTTGCTGGAACAGCGTGTGTTCACCGGTCAGGGCCAGGAACTGCTTGGGGAACTGCTTGCGCGACAGAGGCCACAGACGCGAACCGCTACCACCAGAAAGAATTACCGGGATCATGATGTTTCTCCAATAAGGTCGTTAACGAGGCAGGGGATCAGTTGGTGGACACTGGGCGGGTGACCCAGACCGGCGACAGGCTGCTGCCCGAGCCGGTGACGTACAGCACGGCAGCTTCGCCGCGCTCCAGGGCGACGGGTTTGACGTCGCTGACTTTCTTGTCACCTGCATACAGGGCGAGGTTGACCTTGACCGGGTTGATCTCACGCTCGCCACGGCCTTTGGCTGCTACCGGGGTGACCACTTCGGTCTTGCCATCGGCGGTCTTCAGGGTCAGCGACTGATCGCTGAGGTTCTGTACGCGTACCAGGGCTTTCTGCTTGTTCTTGAACGGTGGCTCTTCGATCAGTTGCGGGTTGCCGCTGCCGCTGTTGACCAGGGTGTAGTACTTGTCCGAGGCCAGCTTGACCGGGACGCTCTTGCCGCCGACCTGGGCGGTGTAGTCGCCACCCGGCAGGAAGCTGAAGTCGCTGCTGGCCTGGGCGCCGACTTGTTTGATCTGGGTGTTGCCGACCGAGGCGGCGGCCGGGGCGCTGGCAGCGTTGTACAGGCGCACGAAGGTCGAGCCTTTCGGTGCGGTCGGGCCATACAGCGCGGCATCGGCGCCGGCGAAGGCCTGCATCGAAGCAAGGGAAAGGCCGGCCGCGAGGGTGAGGGCTTTGGCAATGGAAGTTTTGGTAGTCATGTGCGTGTTCCTCTCTATCGATCAGTGGTTCGTCCGGGTGGACGACAGGGCCAGGTTTTCTTCGGATTTGCGGGTGTTTTTCAGCTGCGCGATCCACTGCGGATCAAAGCTGCTGAGGTCGTTTTTCATGGGCAGATAACGTTCGGGGAATTCCCACACCACCACTTGTGGCGCGGCATTTTTGAAAGCATCGCTTTGCAGGTACTTGAGCATCGGCAGCAGCGGGCCATGGCCGTCTTCGGCGTAGTTGGCGACGTCGCTGTGCAGGGCTTGCTGCAGGGCACCGAGGAAGTTCCAGTGCGGGTTGGCGCTGTAGCTGGTGCCTACCAGTGCGACCGGAATCTGGCTGTCGGCGAACAGCGCATCGCCTGCCTCGCCTTCGGTTTCGGCTGGGCGTGTTGTGCGTTGCTGCAGGTTGTCCGGCGCCGGCAACAGGTTGCTGAACAGCGGGTCGAGTGGCAGGAAGTTGGTCAGGTCGCCCTTGTACGGCGCGGTATTGCCGGCTTCGGTGATGAAGGCCTGGGGGTCGCCATTGAGCAGGCTCTGGCGGCTGACCGCTTCGGCCAGCGCCTGTGCGGCGACTTCGGCGCCCATCGGCGTCCAGTGGGTGTCGGTGCGCAGGAATACCTGGCCACGGGTCTTGGCCTGCTCCATGGGCGCCATCAGGTCCGGGGCAAACACGTTGGCCTGGCGGGCCTGGGCATGGAACTGGTTGTACAGGTCGTCATGCAGGCTGGCTGGCAGTTCCTTGCCCACGTACTCCGAGTAGACCCGCGCCTTGGCCGGCACGATCGCCAGCACCAGCTGGCTGCCATGCTGCTGCAGGGTGTCGCGCACGCCACGGATCAGCGCCAGGTTTTCCTGCATCAGTTGCTCGGCACCGGCGGTGGGTTTGAACTCTTCATCGCTGAACAGCCATTGGTCACGGCCCAGCACCACGCCTGGGCGCCCTTCGTTGAACAGCTTGAAGTCCAGTGCCGCCCAGAGGTTGGTGCCCAGGCGCTTGATCGGGAACTGCTCGTCGTAGTGGGTCTCGGCGGCCTTGGCCAGCTTGCCGTTGAGCAAGGTCATCTGCGCGGTGCGCTGGAAGCTGTCCAGGCCGCCAGTGGACCAGGCGCCCATGCCGACCAGCAGGCCCAGGAACGACAGCGAATAGGTAATGCGTAATGTCCGGGTCATGGTCATCAACCTCAGAACTGGAAGTAAAGGAACGGCGAGTAGCTCTGCGCCGAAAGCTTGAGGATCGAGGCCACGAACAGCAGCAGGATCAGGGCGCGGGTCATCACCCGGGTCCAGTCCAGGCCAATCGAGCCGTCGGCGTTGATCTGCACCGGGGTCGCCTGCGGCGTCGGCTTGGCATTGCGGTAGAAGTCGCGCAGGCCGAAGTACGCCAAGGTGAGGTAGGCGATGATCAGGGTGGCCACTTGCAACCCGGTGAGCTGGGCGCGGTTGAGCTCCGACAGCTGCCATTCACCAAAGCTGAACATGGCGCCGTACATGCGGCCGGCCACGTGCAGGTTCTCGGCCCGGAAGATCACCCAGCCAACCACCACCAGCAGGAAGGTGAACGCCCACTTGACCGGGTTGAAGCGCTGCGGGTTGGTGTCGAGGCCCAGCGCCCGCTCGATGGCCAGCCACATGCCGTGCCAGGCGCCCCAGATGATGTAGGTGAAGTTGGCGCCGTGCCACAGCCCGCCCAGCAGCATGGTCAGGAACAGGTTGCGGTAGGTGTTGAAGGTGCCTTTGCGGTTGCCGCCCAGGGTGATGTACAGGTAGTCGCGCAGCCAGGTCGACAGGCTGATGTGCCAGCGGCGCCAGAACTCGGTGATCGACTGGCTGATATACGGCTGCTTGAAGTTCTCCATGAAGCGGAAGCCCATCATCAGGCCCAGGCCGATGGCCATGTCGCTGTAGCCAGAGAAGTCGAAGTACAGCTGCGCGGTATAGGCCAGGGCGCCCAGCCAGGCGTCGCCGGTGGTCGGGTTCTGCAGGGCGAAGCAATGGTCGGCGACCACTGCCAGGGTGTCGGCGATGAACACTTTCTTGATGAAGCCCTGCATGAAGCGGGTGCAGCCTTCGGAGAACTTGTCCAGGGTGTGGGTGCGGTTGTTGAACTGGTCGACCAGGTCCTTGAAGCGCAGCACGGGGCCGGCGATCAGGTGCGGAAAGATCGCCACGAACGCTGCGAAGTCGATCAGGTTACGGGTGGCCGGGGTGTCGCCGCGGTACACGTCGATGATGTAGCTGATCGACTCGAAGATGTAGAACGAGATACCGATCGGCAGCAGCACGTGGGTGAGGATGAAGGGCTCCAGGCCAAACGAGCTGACGATCGCGTTGAGGCTGTCGACGCCGAAGTTGGCGTACTTGAAATAGCCGAGGATCGCCAGGTCGACGCCCACGCCCAGCAGCAGCCAGCGCTGCGCCGGCTTGGTGCGTACGCCTGCTGCGCCGACTTTAAGGCCGATCCAGTAGTTCCACAGGGTCACGCCGGCGAACAGGGCGAGGAAGTCCACGCGCCACCAGGCATAGAAGATGTAGCTGGCGACCAGCAACAGCAGGTTGCGATAGCGTTGCCCGCTCAAGTAGTACAGGCCGAGGAAGATCGGCAAGAACAGGAACAGGAACACGTTGGACGAGAAGACCATCCCGGTTCTCCTAATTTGTTCACAGCATCCAGGGCAAAGCGCCCCCCAAACCCCCCACGCAAATGTGGCGGGTTACCTAGATCCCTGTGGGAGCTGGCTTGCCTGCGATGCAAGGCGAAGCCTTGTCCTGCTATGGTCGGGGGCCGCTTCGCGGCCCATCGCAGGCAAGCCAGCTGCTACAGGGGGTTTTGCGTTATTTCTTGCTTTGTGCGCTCGGGTCATAGACCCGGGTCAGGTTGCCGCCCAGCCTGAAGCTGTCGAATGGCTGCATGCCGTGCTTGCGCTCAAGCGTGTCGCCCACGCACTGGTACAGCGCGCACCAGGGCTCGAGCCAGGCGTACTTGCTGTCGACCTTGAGGTCTTTCATGTCCTGTTTTTCACCTGCGCGCTCTGCGAAATGGCGCGGGTCGCGGGCGCCGGCCAGCACGCCTTCGCCCAGGCGCTGCAGGGCGAAGTTGTTCTCGCTGCGCAGGTCCACACCGTTGGCCTTGGCGAAGCTTGCGATCATCGCCAGCGGTGGCAGGGCGTAGTTGTGGTAGGCCAGGGCGCGCTGCTTGCGCTTGACTTCATTGGGCAAGAAGCCCTGGTCGTCGATCTGGTTGGCGCCGACCTTGTATTCCTTCACGGCCCAGTCGAACAGGTCGCGGCGGTCGGTGGCCACGGCGGTGGCCATCACCGACCAGGCGGCCCAGTAGCTGTGGTTGTTGATCTTCTCCAGCGGCAGGTCGCTCCAGTCACGCACGGTCTGTTCGGCCAGGCGGGCGAACCAGCGCTCGATCTGCTCGGCTTCGGTCTGGTGCGCGGCCAGGGGCTGCGAATTGGAGAACTTCAGGCGCAGCCATGAGCCGCTCATGCTGCCCAGCGCCCATTTGCGCATCGACTTGCCGGTGTGGTTGTAGTCGGTGGACAGCAGCGCATCGGCGCGTGCCCAGGCCCCCAGCCAGGTCAGGGTGCAGTCGAGCTGCGCCGGGCGGCCATCACGCATGTACTGGTTGACCATCTTGGCGACGCCGCGCTCAAGCGTGGTGATGTCTTTGGTGGAATCGCGGAAGGCCTGTTCCGAGTCCAGGTTCAGGGTCGCCCGTGCCTTGTCCGAGCCTTCGTACTTGCTGCGAAACTGCAGCGCGCCGGTGTAAGGCTTGGGCGCCGCTTCGCAGCGGAACTTGCCGTCGCTGGTCTTGAGCTTTTCGATCCCCTCGTAGTAGCCCTGAGGGGGCACCAGCGCAGCATGCGCGGCGCCGCCGACCAGGGCCAGGGCGAGCAGGGCGGGGCTGAAGATGTGCTTGAACGTGGTCATGGTCGCCTCACTGGCCAGCTTGCGCGGTGTGCGCAGGCACGGCGAAGTTGTTGCGTTTGCAGAGTTTGGCCTCGACTTTCTGGGTGCCGTTTTCCGGCCCCTGGACCTCGAAGGCCAGCAGGTTCTGGTTGGCCCAGTCCTCGTCCTCGCGCATCTGGAAGACGAAGCGGCCGTCGGTGTCGGAGGTTTCCGGCTTCTCCAGCTTGATGTCCTCGTGGCGGCCATTGAGGTACCAGAGGGTCGCCTGCAGCACCTTGACCGAAGGGTCTTCGAACTTGACGTCCATCTGCAGGTTGCGGTTGATCAGGTCTTTGATCACGCCGCCCTTGCCGTTGACCATCAGCTCGTTCTTGCCAGGCTTGAGTGTGCTGCTGGCGCTCATCAGGGCCGGGCGCGCGTCGCAACCGTCGTCGAGCAGGCCGAGGATCTGCCGCCAGATGGTTTCCTGGTCCAGGCGATACAGCGGCGAGAATTCCCAGATGAGGATCTTCGGTGGGTTGTTCTGGAATTCCTCGCTGCCCAGGTACTGGATCATCGAACCTTCCAGGCCACCGCCAGGGAAGGCGACGTTGAGCACGTCGGCGCCGATGTACTGCTCGAGGAAGCCCGAGAAGTTGTAGTTCTTGCCGCTGTGGCTGGTACCGACCAGGGTGATCTGCGCATTGCCGCCGTCGCCGAACAGGTCGTCGCCGCCGCTGGCGCCTTTCGGCTCGGTGGCGAACTGGTCCATGTACTGCACGGCGTAGCTGGTGCCGCAGAGCTGGCCGGCGACGTTGTGCAGGGTG
Source organism: Pseudomonas sp. 39004 (assembly GCF_028682155.1). Lineage (NCBI taxonomy): Bacteria > Pseudomonadati > Pseudomonadota > Gammaproteobacteria > Pseudomonadales > Pseudomonadaceae > Pseudomonas > Pseudomonas sp. 39004. Next base: position 15,124 of record NZ_JANIAG010000069.1, on the reverse strand, counting down.
CCGGTCTTGCCCATGCGCCCAGACTTGCGGGTTTCGAATTCCTTGCGCGGGATGCCTTCGAAGGCCGGCATGTGGTGCACGGTATCGGCCACGATCTTGGCGGCGCGCTCGGCGCCATACGGCGTCCAGTGCTGGTCGCCGCGGAAGTAGAAGTCCTTGCCCTGGTCGGCGGCGGCCAGTTGCTCGTTGGTCAGCGGCGACAGGTCGGGGACGTTGTAGCCCATGCCGGCGAAGCGCTTGAGCATGGCCTGGTAGTTGCCCAGGGCCTTCTGGTAGTCGAAGGCGGCCTTTTCTTCGGGCTTGAGCATGTTGCGGTTCACCAGGCCACGGGTCGGCTGGTAGACCACGACCAGTTCCACGCCACGTTTCTTGAACGCGTCGTGCACCTGCTGCAGGCGTTTGTAGCCGGCGGGCGTGGTGGTGAACTCGGTGCGCAGGTCTTCGCGGGTACGGAACAGCCAGTCGCCCTGGGCCTGCACCAGCGTGGTGAAGTTCTGCTGGTAGCGGGTGGTGTAGCGGCTGGCGTCATGCGCCTCGGGGCACAGCTGGCAGCAGGGTTCGGCGCTGAACGTCGGGGCTTTCACCTCGTCGGCGCGCACGCCCTGGCTGATCGCCAGGAGGGCGGCGGACAGGCCCAGCAGTTTTATCAGGTGTGGAGTCATGGTCTGGGCTTCCTTAATCGATCATTTCGGTCTGGCGTTCGACCGGGTCGATCAGCACAGCCTTTTGCTGGCGCACCAGCAGGTCGAGGATTTCGTCCTGGCGCTCGCCGAGGATGCCGTTGAGGCTGATGCCGTTGGCCTTGCGCGGCGCGAGCATCGAAACCTTGTACAGCTCGACCGACAGCGGCGAGTCGATCGACAGCGGCCCGGAGCCGTTGGCCGCCAGCTCACCGCCGACCACGATCAGCGACACCTTGGTGTCGAACGGGTCGAGGGCAATGTCGCGGTCGGTGTCGGACAGGTCCTTGATGTGCCCGTACACACCGACCAGGCCGTTGGCCATGGCGACGTTTTCGTACAGGCGGATGTTCACGCTGTTGCGCACGCGGATGCCGTGGCGGCGGTTGTTGATCAGCTTGTTGCCCCAGATCAGGTTGTCGCCGCTTTCGTACAAGGTGATGCCGTCGGTGTGGTTGCGGTAGATCTCGTTGTAGGCGATCAGGTTGTTGACGCTGTTGCGGTCGATCACCACGCCCGAGAGCTTGTTGTCGTAGCTCTTGTTGTTGATGATCCAGCTGTCGTTGACCTCACGCGAGACGATGATGCCGTGCTTCTTCTTGGTGCCGTACACGGTGTTGCCGGCGATGATCAGGCGGTGCGAACGGTCGTGCGGGTCGATGCCGTAGACGATGTTGTCGCGGTAGGTGTTGTCCTTGACCACGAAGTCCTGGGTCTCGTAGCAGTAGAAGCCGTACCACATGTCGCTGAACTCCGAGCCGATGATCCAGCCGGTAGGTTCGGCGCGGCCCATCTGCTTGGACATGTTCGGCGTGTACTGCGAGATGCTCACACCGTAGGACTTGGACTTGGCGTAGCCGAAGCTGGCCATTTTGGTATTGACGATGTAGGTCTCGGTACCGCCCCACGACAACAGGAACGGGCGGAACTCCTGGGGCGAGCGGAAGGTGGCCGGGCCGTTGTCCTTCTCGCGCCAGCCGGTGACCTGGGTGTCGGTGACGAACAGCTTGCCGTCGTTGACCAGGAACGCGCCGCCTTCCTGGGAAAGGCGCAGTTGCTTGACCTTGCCGTCGATCTCGAGGATGCCCTTGTGCCCCACCACGATCGGCAGGCGCGACAGGTACACGCCCGGCTCGACTTCGCGCAGGTACTGCTTGGGTACCTGCTTGCTCAACTCGACCAGGTCGACATGGCCGTCGTCGACGAAAATCGCCTGCGGGATGCCATGCTGACGCTGCACCCACTCGGCGGCCTTGTTGTCACCGCCGATGAATTCCTTGAGCGACACTTCTTGCAGCATGCGGCGCACGCTGACCTTGCCCTTGTGGCTGCGGTCGATCTTTTTCTGCACGGCCTCGGCGGTGAAGCCGGTGAGGTCGGGCAGCTTGGGCGGGTCCATGTGCAGCGGTTCGACCGGTGCGGCAGAGATGGTGTAGGTCTTGGCCTGCTGCAGTTCCTTGGCGACTGCCGTGGGTTCTGCGGCGACGGCAAGGCCTGAGGCCAGCAGCAAGGCGCTGGCCAACAGGCTGTGACGTAGGTGCGGGTGAAGGGTCATGGCAACAAATCCTCTACCGGCCTCAGAAGCGCCAGATCACGTCGACGAAGGCACGGTGCATGTACGAGTCCGCTTCCTTGCCATAGGCATCGCCCGGCTTGAATACGCCGGCACGCAAGCGCACCAGGGCGGACGGTTCGTCGATGGCCTGGCTCATCGAGGCGGGCAGCAGGCCCTGCTTGAAGTACTTGGTCACGACCACGTCCATTTCCTGGCCGAGGTCTTTCTCGCCGTTGACCAGCGGGCGGCTGACGCCGTTGTCGTTGACCGCAGCATTGATGCCGCTGGAGCCAATGTTCTGCTGGCCATCGACGCGCCAGAACTTGTGGTAGATGAAGCTGGCGTCGTAGTCATCGCGCAGCTGCCAGGAGGCAAACAAAGTGGCCGCCTGCAGGTTGCCCAGCTCGCCGCGGAAGGCTTCGCCGAAGCGGTGCACGCGCGAGCGGGTACCGGTGAAGTTGGAGCGGTTGCTCTCAAGGCCGGTCTGCTCGAAGTTGTTCGAACCGTCGTCGCCACCGCCGCCGCTGCCACGGGCATAGGCCGCGCCGACTTGCCAGTTGGGGTCCAGGCGCAGGCGGATGCCGAGGTCGGTGGCCCAGGCGTTGACGTCGCCGCTCTGCTTGCCGGTAGCCACCTGCTCGTCGCCTACGGCCTGGCTGCTCAGGGTGTCGCGATCACCGGTCAGCCAGGTCAGGCTGCCCCAGTAGTTGACGGTGTGATCGTTGCGCCAGTTGTAGGCGTCGCTGTTGGCCTCCAGGCCCAGCCAGGTGAGGTCGCCGGTGCGGGTCTTGTCCAGCGCATCGACCGTCTCGCCGGGGTTTTTCAGGCTGCCGCTGTCGTGGGTGTGGTGGGCGCGGACGCCAACCCAATGGCCAGGCGTCCACTGCGTGGCGACGTTGCCATAGATGTGCGTGCGGTCCTTGTCTTCCGGGGCCAGCTCGGTGAGGTCGGTGCGGTACTCGCTGAAGCGCTGGGCCACGCCCAGGTCGGCCTTGAGCAAGGTGGTGTCGAAGGACCAGTTCAGTGCTTCGATGTTGGTGTCGCGCCACATGCCGTCGTCGCTGCGCAGGCGCTGGCGGCCGAAGCGCAGCTGCTCGCCCGGGTAGGCGGTGAGGCCGCTGTAGCCGACCCAGAACTCGCGCATGGCCAGGTAGTTTTTGTCTGGCTTGCGGCTGTCGTCGCCGGTGTCGGTGGTGGTGCCGTCATCGTTCTGGCGCAGGGTGTCGGTTTCGATGGTGTCGGTGGCGGCAACGGCCTGGCCCATGGCATAGGCGCTCCAGTTGCCACGCTCGCCATACACCCATGGGCGCAGGTCGAGGCCCAGGCCGTTGACGTCGCCGCCAGGGCGGGTGCCCAGGTCGCGGTCATCTTCCGATTGACCGGTGATTTTCACGTCCAGGCCGAAGTTTTTCTCGGCGGTCATGTCGGCCAGGGTCGGGCAGGACCACAGCAGGGCGAAGCTCAGGCCAATGCCGGCTTTCACGAAGGGATTGAGCGTCATAGCGAGTCCTCACCGTCTACTTCTTTTTCGTCGTCTTGCAAGGCTTCGAGGGCCAGGGTGCTGTTGGCGCCTTGGCTCATGCTGCCGCGTGCCTGCTTCTCCTGCGCCAGCAGGCGTTGGGCCTGGCTGCGCTGGTCAGGCGAGAGTTGCTGGTCGAGTTGCTGCAGCAGCTCGCTGGACTGTGGCGTCGGGTTTAGCTGCGACAGCTGGGCGAACACCCAGGCGTTGGTCGGCTCGCTGCGGATGCCATGGCCTTCGCTGAACAGCTGGGCCAAGGCATAGTCGGCGCTGTTCTGGCCGCCACGGGCGGCAGTCAGCAGGTGGTCGACGGCTTTCTGCGGCTCGACATTGCCCAGGTAGCCGCGGCGGTACAGCTGGCCCAGGTAGTAATGGGCGCTGATTTCGCCGGCGTCGGCGGCGGCCTGCAGGTGCTGTTCGGCCTTTGCTGCATCGGCCGGCAGCGTCTTGCCTTCGTAGTAGAGGCGGCCCAGCAACAGTTCGGCGCGCGGCTGTTCGGCTTCGCGGCCTTTGTCGATGTAGGCCATGAGCTGGTCGGTATCGCCCAGTTCGGGGAAGTCGTAGACCAGTTGCGCCAGGCTGACCCACGAGGCCGGGTTGGCCGGGGCCACATGTTCGAGCAGGTCCTTGGCGGTCTTTTCGTCGGTCTGGCCGAGGCTGCGGTCGGCCAGCACGCGGGCGACGCTGTCGACCCGGGTGGCCGGTATGGCGCCACGGGCATAGGCGGACTTCAGCTGGCCCAGCAGTGCGGCTTGCTGGTCGGCCTGGCCGCGCTTCTGGTAAACGGTGGCCAGTTCGACGTAGCAGATGTCGGTGGTGTTCAGGGCGGCTTTGCAGATGCGTTCGACCTCGTCCAGGTGCTGGTCGTAGGTGCCCTGGGTGCGATACAGCAGCACCTGGGCCAGGCCCGCCTCGGGGTTGCCGGCCGCGCGCCACTGGTCGATCTGCTGCTGCGCGTTGACGTTGGGGAAGCTCTGCGGGTATTGCAGGTAAAGCATCGCCAGCGGGATCAGGGTGTTGTTTTCACCCTGTTGGGCGGCGTGCTTGAGCAGGCTTTCGGCCTCTTCGCGTTCTGCCTGGGTGCTGTCAGGCTTGGCCACCAGCAGGCGGCCAAGGCGCGCCTGGGCCCGTGGCGAGGTGGCGGCCGCAGCGCGGTAGGTGGCCTCGGCTTGCTGGATTTGCGCGGGGTCACGGGTGGCTACCTTGATGTCGGCCAGGCCCACTTGCGCGTCGCTGTAGCCCAGGTCGGCCAGGGCCTTGTAGTTGCGTTCAGCCAGGGCGGTGTCGCCGCGCTTGAGGGCTTCGTTGGCCAGACGCTGGTCGGGCAGGCCGGCACAGCCGGCCAGGGCGATGGCCGCGGCCAGGGCACAGAGGCCCAGGCTTGCGCTTTTCTTATGGGGAATCATCGCTGGATCCTCTTACAGCCCACGGGCCGCGGCTTTGTCGATCAGCCAGTTGAGCGACGGGCCACGGTCGCTGCTGACCGAGGCCGGGCGCCCGGCCAGTTCGGCAGGCAGGCCGCTGTCAGGCTTGATCTGCACGCGGATGTCGGCGGCCAGGTTCTCGTTGTCGAGGCTGGCGCTGCTGACGATCTGGCCAGTGCGCACTTCGTCTTCGCCGGCCACCTGGAAGTTGACCCGGGTACCTGGCTTGACCTCGTCGAACTGGCGGTAGCTGAAGCGGGCCTCGACCATCGGGTTGCTGGTGCGAGGGATCAACTGGAAGATCGGCTGGCCCTTGGCGGCGTACTGGCCGTCGTCCACCAGTTGCCGGGCAACCACGCAATCGCAGGGGCTGGTGAGGGTGCCGGAGAGTTGCTTGCCGAACAGCTCCTCGACCTTGGCCGGCTCCAGTTGCGAGTCGTCCAGGTGGCCCTTGAGCATGTCCAGCATGCTGGTGCTGAAGCTTGCCAGCGGCGCGCCCTTGACCACCAGGCCACCGCTTTCGACCAGGCTGTTCACGGTGCCGTCGCGGGGCATGGTGACGCTGGTGATGGGCACCGCGACCACGCCGGCCTCGGCGTGGCTGACGAAGTACATGCCGTACAGCGACTTGGCCACGAAGCCGAAGGCGGCCACACCGACCACGAACACACCCAGGGTCACGCCGACCGCCTTGAGACGACCGAAGGCGGTCAGGCCGCTGCCGCCATCCTTCTGTTTGCGCGCCTTGGTGAAGTTGTCGCGCTGCAGCGTGCTGAGCACATCGCCGATGCTGATCAGTTCACCCGACAGATGGCTGGTGATGATGTGGCGCAGGGTGGCGATGTCGCGCGGTTCGAGGTTCTGGAACTGCGCGCCGGTACGGCCATTGCTCGGGTTGAAGGAGCGCACCTGGAACTCGATGTCGATCGACAGGCCCAGGTTGTCGACCACGAACTGCAGACGCCCGCGCAGCACATCGCCCACCGACAGTGGCTGTTTGCTGTGGAAGCTCAGGCCACCGGCGGACAGGTCATCGACCTTCACTTCGTGGGTTTGGCGCTGGGTATCCAGGAAGCGCAGCTTGGCTGGAATGCGCACCCGGGCGTGTTGGCGCTGGGCTTCGGACTCATGCACGACGTTGACGTTCACGGCGGTATTCATGGTGGTTTGTTCCTGTTAGATCCGATCCGGTTGGGCTCACACGACCATGAACAGCACAGCAACGAAGATGCTGGCGGCCGAGAAGGTCATGGTCCGCGAGGACCAGGTGTTGAACCATTGTTGAAAGCTGGCGAGGTCACGCTTGAGGGCAGTGGGCTGGCGGGTCCAGGACTGCTTGTCGAGGCGGAAGAACACGTAGATCTTCATCATCGCGCCGACGATCTGGTTGTAATAAAGAATCAGCGGATAGGCCGGCCCGACCTTGTGCCCCGAGCACAGCAGCATCACGGTCAGGATCAGGCGGGTGATGCCGATCCACAGCAGGTACACCAGCAAGAAGCCGAGGCCGAACTTGAGGCTGGCGATCACCGCCACGGTCAGGCCCAGCAGGCTGGTCCACATCGACACGCGCTGGTCGAACAGGACGATGCTGGTGAACAACCCCAGGCGCTGCAGGCCCAGGCCCAGCGCGCGCGAGTTCTGCCGCAGGTTGTTGCCGTACCAGCGGTACATCAGCTTGCGGCTGGCCTTGAGGAAGCTTTTTTCCGGCGGGTGCTCGACCGTATTGATCGCGGCATCCGGCACATAGAAGGTGTCGTAGCCAAGGCGCATCAGGCTGAACCAGCTGGACTTGTCGTCACCGGTGAGGAACTTGAAGCGGCCCAGGCGCCAGTGCATCAGCGAGTCGCTTTCGACGTCGGCGATGAACTCGGGGTTGGTCACCACGCTTGCGCGGAACATCGACATGCGCCCGGTCATGGTCAGCACGCGCTTGGACAGGGCCATCGAGCACATGTTGATGTGGCGCTGGGCGAAGCGCAGCTTGTGCCACTCGCTCATGATGTAGCCGCCGCGCACTTCGCAGAATTCGTTGGTGGTCAGGCCACCGACATTGGGGTAGAGCTTGAACCAGGGCACGGTCTTGCACACCACGCCATCGGCCAGCACGGTATCGCCATCGATCACGGCCACCACGGCGTTTTCGTCCGGGAGCATCCGCGAGATGGCGCGAAAACCATAGGCCAGGCCATCACGCTTGCCGGTGCCGGCGATGCGCACGATGTCCAGCTTGACGTGCTCTGGCGGGTTGTATTTGGCCCACAGGCTTTTCACCAGCAGTTCGTCCGACATCTCCACCAGCGAGCAGACAACGGTGGTGGGGAAGCCGCAGTTGATGGCTTCGCGGATCACCGAGCTGTACACCTGTGCGGTGGTCAGCGCATCGATGCGAAAACTGGTGACCATCAGGTACACATGGGACGGGTCCGCGGCCTTGCCCAGTTTCTGCACCTTGCGGCGCAGGTACGGGTAGACGGCATAGAGGAAGATCATGCCGCGGATGAAATGGGTGGCGCCCATCGAGTAGCGCCAGATGCCGACTGCGCCGACCAGGAAGATGAAGTGCTTCGACTGCGAGTCGAAGATATCGGCGGGCAGGGCCAGGGCGATCAGCATGAGCAGGCTCATGTAGAGCAGCCATCCGGCGCACTGCAACAGCACTGTCTGGAGCCTTTGCATGTTCAGCATCCGTCGCGAAATCAGGGAAGGAAGGGCAGCGCATGGTGGGTAAGGAGTACCCGCGCTGCCCGGCCAGGGGTGTTACCAGCAGATGCCTTCGGTACGGCTGGTGCTGCAGGTGGCGTTGTTCATGAAGCCGACCAGGTCGATCACCTGTTTGCCAGCGGGTGCTTGCTGGGCCAGGGCGCGGAACTGCTCGTCACGGTTGCCCAGGACGATGATGTCGGCGTTGTCGATGACCTGCTGGAAGTCGGCGTTGAGCAGCTTTGATACGTGGGGGATCTTCGACTCGATGTAGTCTTTGTTGGCGCCGTGGACCCGGGCGTACTGGACGTTCTCGTCGTAGATGTCCAGCTGGTAGCCCTTGCCGATCAGGCGCTCGGCCAGTTCCACCAGCGGGCTTTCGCGCAGGTCGTCGGTGCCGGCCTTGAAGCTCAGGCCGAGCAGGGCGACCTTGCGCTTGTCGTGGGCTTCGATCAGCTCGAAGGCGTTTTGCACTTGCGACTCGTTGCTGAGCATCAGCGAATCGAGCAGGGGTGCTCGCACGTCGAGGCTGGCGGCGCGGTAGGTGAGGGCGCGCACGTCCTTGGGCAGGCACGAACCGCCGAAGGCAAAGCCTGGGCGCATGTAGTACTGGGACAGGTTCAGCACCTTGTCCTGGCAGACCACGTCCATCACGTCGCGGCCATCGACACCTACGGCCTTGGCGATGTTGCCGATTTCGTTGGCGAAGGTGACCTTGGTGGCGTGCCACACGTTGCAGGTGTACTTGATCATCTCGGCCACTTCGATCGGCTTGCGGATGATCGGTGCGTCGAGCTCTTCGTACAGGCTTTGCAGTACGTCGCCGCTGGCGCTGTCCAGTTCGCCGATGACGGTCATCGGTGGCTGGTCGTAGTCTTTGATCGCAGTGCTCTCACGCAGGAACTCAGGGTTGACCGCAACGCCGAAGTCGACCCCGGCTTTTTTGCCCGAGCAATCTTCGAGAATCGGGATCACCACGTTCTTGACGGTACCTGGCAGCACGGTGCTGCGTACCACGATGGTGTGGCGGCGGGTTGTGTCACGCAGTACGTAGCCGATTTCGCGGCACACCGATTCGATGTACTCAAGGCCCAGGTCGCCGTTCTTCTTGCTCGGCGTACCGACGCAGATCATCGACACATCGCTGGCGCGGATGGCCTCGGCGAAGTCAGTGGTGCCGCGCAGGCGGCCATTGGCGATGCCTTGCTGCAGCAGTGCTTCCAGGCCAGGTTCGACGATGGGCGACTTGCCCTGGTTGATCAGGTCGATCTTGGTGCTGGACACGTCCACGCCAATCACTTCATGGCCTCGCGCCGTCAGGCAGCCTGCACAGACCGCACCTACATAACCCAAACCAAAGATGCTGATACGCATCGCTATCACCTCATGTGTGTTTATCACGCCAGCTCTTCAGGAAGAGCCGGGCCAGGTTGATCAACATCAGTTTCCGGGCGCACGGGTCCATGGCGAATGCACACTTCGCCGAGCGCAGGCAAAATTAATCCGGAGCGCGAAAAGTTATGCGCTCAAACTTGGCAGTCAAAAGCCATTATTAAAAAACGTGCCTTGGTCTTCAGCCGTCTTTATTGCAATGCGCTACTTGGCGCACTGCTGTGCTTGTTCTTTCAAGTGGATAAATCCTTTGAAATCAACCACTAGGACGAATTGTAAGGGCGCGTCTCTCCTGCTGGACAGGGCTGTCGGGGGGAGCCCGTTATTCCTGTCGAAGTTGCCGGGGCGGGTAGTGGATACCTGCCGTTGTCATCTGTAAGTCATTTCTCACAGCCCGTAGGCAGGAAAATCGTTACGGCACTATGAGCGATTGGGCGTAGCAGAAGTTCCTGGGTGGATTCTGCACCGATGAAAGATTTCTAAATAATTCTTCAGTGGCAAATAGTTTCATTCTGATAGCACCGGGCAGTTTCGTCCCGGTATATAAAGGGCGAGACTGAGGGGGGATGTTTTTATGCCAGTATCGAAAAATATTTTTCAAGATTCGTCAAAAAAGGTACGAACGGTCTTATGGCGTTTTGCGATAAAGGTGGGTTCGTTGGTTTTTTGGCGTCATAAACATGGCTTGGTGGCGATATGAAGCCTGCCCTGTTGCAGGGCTGGGGAGGGGTGTTGCAGCTGGCCTCATCGCGAACAAGCCCGCGATGAGGCCCTTGCCAAAATCACTCGGCAGGGTGGTCGCGCAGGAACACCAGGTGATCAGGCTTGGACTGCTCGGCATTGTAGTCGTAGCCCTGCACATCAAACGTTTTGAGCTGCTCCGGGTCATTGATGCGCTGCTCGATCACGAAGCGGCTCATCATGCCCCGGGCTTTCTTGGCATAGAAACTGATGATCTTGTACTGGCCGTTCTTGAAGTCCTTGAAGTCGACGTTGATCACCCGCGCCTTCAAAGCGCTGCGTTTCACCGCACTGAAGTACTCGTTGCTGGCCAGGTTCAGCAGCACGTCATCGCCTTGTTCGGCCAGGGCCTGGTTCAGCCATTCGCTGATGCGTGTGCCCCAGAAGGCATATAGGTCCTTGCCGCGGGCGTTGGCCAGCTTGGTGCCCATTTCCAGGCGGTAGGGCTGCATCAGGTCGAGCGGGCGCAGCAGGCCGTACAGGCCCGAAAGCATGCGCAGGTGGTCTTGCGCGTAGCTGAAGTCGTCCTCGCCCAGGCTCTCGGCGTCGAGGCCGGTGTACACGTCACCCTTGAACGCCAGCAGTGCCTGCTTGGCGTTGGCCGGGGTGAAGTCTGGGGTCCAGCTGCCGAAGCGTGCGGCATTGAGGCCGGCAAGCTTGTCGGACAGGTGCATCAGTTCGCTGATCTGGGCGGGCGACAGCTCGCGCAGTTGCACGATCAGTTCCTGGGAGTCGTCCAGGTACTGGGGCAGGGTGAAACGCTCGGTCACCGGCGGGGTGTCGTAATCGAGGGTCTTGGCGGGGGAAATCACCGTCAGCATCGGGTCGGCTCCTGGAATCGTTGGCGCGATTCTACGGGCTGGGGCAGGCAAGTCCAAACTATGCCGACGATAGTCACAGACCATCGGCATGCCAGGCGCTATAGTGCGCGTTTTGCTGTTGCGGAGCTTCCCACCGTGCGCATTGCATCGGCCCTGCTGGCCGCGCTGTTGAGCCTGGCCGTGCAGGCCGCCCCTTCGCCCCAGGTAAGCCTGGACCGCAGCCTGTGGCCCGAGCAGCTGGACAGCCCGGCGCTGTTCGATGTTGCCTCGCGTGCCGAGATCCTCTCGTTCGCCCAAGTGCTGCACGAGAGCGAGCTGCTCGATGATGGCGCACTGGCGGCGCGGTTGGGCCTGCGGCAGGTCAACCTGCAGAAGGTGCGCCTGGTGCGGGCGCGCATGTGGCAGCGCTTGTGGCAGGGTTATCAACAGGCCCAACGCAGCTGCGCGCAAGATGCCTCGTTCTGCTACCCGGTTACCTCGATGGCGGAATTGCGCACCCAGGCGGCCACGTTTGCCGCTGATGTCGGCACGTTCTACACCAGTTGGGTCGAGCCCAGCCACCAGTTCCATGTCCGTTACCTGGACGAGCAACTGCGCAAGGCAGCGCTGCTGGGGCAAACCAGCAGCGAGGTCGAGCGCCTGTCCAGCCGTGAACGCAATGGCGATGAGCTCAACGATCGCATGTTCCTGCTGACCTTCGTCGGCGGCCCCGGCCCTGATGGGGGCAACACCGACACGCTCGCCGCCTACCTGCGCAGGCAGAAGCTCGAGGGCACGTTCTTCGTGCTTGGCAACCGCCTGCAGCAACGCCGCGATGCCGGTGCGGCGAATGCACTGCGCCAGCTCTATCGTGGGCAATGCGTGGGTATCCAGGGCTGGGAATATCGCTCCCATGCGCAGTGGACGGCTTGGCAGGACTCGCTGCGGCGCAGCCAGGCACGGGTGCAGGCTGACCTGCCCGAGCAGTACGTGCCGCTGTTCCGCCCGCCTTATGGCCAGCGTCGGGCCGATGGCGAAGCCTTCATGGCCAGCCAGCAGTTGCGCGTGTCGTTATGGGATATTGATGCCCAGGATGATGGCGCGCTGAGCGCGGAGGCTTCGGCGCAACGGGTGCTGACCTTGATGCTGCTGTGGCGCAAGGGCGTGATCCAGCTCCATGACAGCCTGCCCAAAGCCCAGCCGGCGGTGCAATGGTTGCTGCAAAACACTGCGCAGAGCGGCATCGGTTGGGAGGATTGCCACGCCTACGGCCAGGCTCGACAGGGGGATTAATATTTGACTGTAGACCCGCCTTGCCCCCTCGCCAACCCCTGATTGCCATTCGGAAAAATAAACTTCATTGACACGTAAAAATACTTTTTCTAGTCATGGTTTATGCGGTATGAAGAAACCAGACAGCCGATCCCTGCAGCACAGGTGGCGTCATCCACCGTGTCAGGTTCGCTTCCCGCCCGTAGCAACGCGGATACGGGAAGACCGGCAGTCACTCTGCGGCGCAGCAGACCGCGCCGTGTGGCTTCGACATAAGGTGACCGAGTATGGATGACCAAGGACGCAACCCTTCCTCCAGCAAGCCAATCCTGTATGTGCTCGATACCAACGTCCTGATTCACGACCCCAACGCATTGCTCAACTTCGAGGAGCACCACGTCGCCCTGCCGATGACGGTGCTGGAGGAACTCGACAAGCTCAAGACCGGCAAGCAGACCATCGCCGCCGAATGTCGCCAGGCCATCCGCCTGATCGACCAGACCCTGGGTGACGCCTCGCCCAGCGATGTCGAACAGGGGGTACCGATCCAGCGTGGCAAGAGTGGGCCCAAGGGCTTCTTGTCGATCCTGATGAGCCCGCGCAACGAACCGAACCGGCTGCTGCCGGAAAACCTCAACGACAACATCATCATCAACCAGTTGCTGGAACTGCGGGCCAAGCGCACCGACCTTGACGTGGTACTGGTCACCAAAGACATCAACATGCGCCTGAAGGCGCGCGCCTGTGGCATCGCGGCCGAGGACTACAGCACCGACCAGCTGGTCGATGACGTGTCGCTGTTGTCCAAGGGCTACCACTCGGTCACCGGCTCGTTCTGGGACCGGGTCAGCAAGGTCGACACCCGTCAGGAGCGGGGCCGCACCTGGCATCGGGTACAGCTGATCGACAACCTGCCGGCTGTGCACGTCAACGAATTCATCATCGATGAGCAAGGTTTCGTCGGCTGGATCAAGGGCATCCGCAGCGATGAACTGCTGCTGCTCGACCTGCATCAGGAACCCCTGTTGCACCAGGAAGCCTGGGGCCTGAAACCGCGAGACATCCATCAGAGCCTGGCGCTGTTCGCCCTGCTCGACCCGGATATCCACCTGGTCAACCTGACCGGCGCCGCCGGCTCCGGCAAAACCATCCTGGCCCTGGCGGCGGCCATTGAACAGACCATGGTCAGCAAGCGCTACCGGCGCATCATCGCCACCCGCAGCGTGCAGGGGCTGGACCAGGAGATCGGCTTCTTGCCGGGCACCGAAGCGGAGAAGATGGAGCCTTGGCTGGGTGCCATCACCGACAACCTCGAAGCCTTGCACATGGACGACGAGAGCACCCACGGCAGCGTCGAGTACATCCTTGAACGGGTGCCACTGCAGTTCAAGTCGCTGAACTACATTCGCGGTCGCAGCTTCCAGCAGAGCCTGATCCTGATCGACGAATGCCAGAACCTCACGCCGCACCAGATGAAAACCATCATCACCCGTGCCGGCTCCGGTTCCAAGGTGGTCTGCCTGGGCAACCTGGCGCAGATCGACACCCCCTACCTGTCCGCGACCAGCTCGGGCCTGACCTACCTGACCGAGCGCTTCAAGGACTTCCCCCATGGCGTGCACATCACCCTGCAGGGTGTGCCGCGCTCGGTGCTGGCCGAGTACGCCGAGTCGCATCTGTAACCCTTCGAGCCGGGCGGCGCGCCGCCCGGCCTCTTTGCGGGGCCACCACTGACAGTACATTCCGCTGCTCAAACCTGACCCACGGGTTTACACTCTTTGTTCCCTTCACAGGAGCAGAGCAGTGCTGACACATCTTGATTCCCAGGGGCGGGCCAACATGGTCGACGTCACTGAAAAGGCCGTGACCGAGCGCGAGGCCATTGCCGAGGCGCGGGTGCGCATGTTGCCGCAGACCTTGCAGATGATCGTCGATGGCGAGCACCCCAAGGGCGATGTGTTCGCCGTGGCGCGCATCGCCGGCATCCAGGCGGCGAAGAAGACCAGCGACCTGATTCCGCTGTGCCATCCGCTGATGCTGACCAGCGTCAAGGTCGAGCTCAGCGCCGAAGGCCAGGACGCGGTGCGTATCGTTGCCCGCTGCAAGCTGGCCGGGCAGACCGGTGTCGAGATGGAAGCACTGACCGCTGCCAGCGTTGCCGCGCTGACGATCTACGACATGTGCAAGGCCGTGGACAAAGGCATGGTGATCGAGCAGGTGCGCCTGCTGGAAAAACTCGGCGGCAAGAGCGGCCACTACAAGGTGGGCGCATGATCAAGGTCAAGGTGATGTATTTCGCCCGTTACCGGGAGTTGCTCGGGCTCGACGCCGAGCGCCTGGAAGGCGACTTCGCGGTAGTCGACGATGTGCGCAAGGCGCTGGTGGCCAAAGGCGAGCAGTATGCGTTGCTGGCCGAGCAGAACCTGATGTGCGCGCGCAACGAAGAGCTGTGCAAACTTGATGAGCCGCTGGCGGAGGGCGATGAAGTGGCGTTCTTCCCGCCAGTGACCGGAGGCTGAACATGACGGTGCGAGTGCAGCCAGAAGCGTTTGACCCAGGTTTCGAGGTCAATGCCATGCACGCCGCGAATGTCGGCGTGGGCGCGGTGGTGGGGTTCGTCGGCTATGTGCGGGACTTCAACGATGGTCGGGACGTGGCGGGGATGTTCCTGGAACACTATCCGGGGATGACCGAGAAGGCCTTGGCCAAGATCGTGGTCGAAGCCGAGCAGCGCTGGCCGTTGCTCAAGGTCGACGTGTTGCACCGCATTGGTGCGCTTGAGCCCGGTGAGCCGATCGTTTTCGTCGGCGTGGCCAGTGCCCATCGGCAGGCGGCGTTCGATGCCTGCAACTTCATCATGGACTACCTGAAGACCCGGGCGCCGTTCTGGAAGAAGGAAAACACCCAGGAAGGGCCGCGCTGGGTGGAAGGCAAGCAGAGTGACCAGGACGCGGCGGGGCGCTGGTAGGCAAGGTTGCGCCGATTCCCTGTAGGAGCGGCCTTGTGTCGCGATAGGGCCGCGCAGCGGCCCCAGCAAT
>NZ_JANIAG010000068.1:0-27804 GCF_028682155.1 Pseudomonas sp. 39004 | reverse complement strand
CTCTTCCGATCTCCCACAAACTTTCAGGTTGTGGGAGCGGGCTTGCCCCGCGAAAGGGCTCCCCGGCACCCTGGCAGATGTTACTTGACGACCATCCCCACCCCGCGCCCACGCGGGTCCGACGCCGTCTCAAGCTTCGCCCCGTTCACCCGAATGGCCTGGATATCGCCCATCTCCCAGCCTTGGTCTTCCAGCACGTAACCCATTTTCTTCAGGTCGTCCGCTACCGGCCCGGTCAGCGGTGCATAGCTGTCGAAATAAAGGGTGTCCTTGGGCAGCAACTGATGGTGCACACGCTGTGCAGCCACCGCCTTCTCAAGTGGCATGCCGTAGTCGTACAGGTTGTTCATCACCTGGAAGATCGATGTGAAGATCCGCGATCCGCCCGGCGTGCCGATCACCAGCTCGACCTTGCCATCGCGGGTCATCAGGCTTGGGCTCATGGATGACAGCATGCGCTTGCCGGGCTCGATGGCGTTGGCATCACCGCCGACCACGCCAAAGGCATTGGCCGCCCCCGGTTTGGCGCTGAAGTCGTCCATCTCGTCATTGAGCAGGAAGCCGGCGCCCTTGACCACCACACCACTGCCGTAGTCGAGGTTGAGGGTGTAGGTGTTGCTGACCGCATTGCCCTGCTTGTCGACGATCGAGAAGTGCGTGGTCTGGTGCGGCTCCAGGCCCGGCTTGACGTCGTCGGTTGCCGAAATGGCCTTGGGGTTGACCTGCGCGGCGCGCTTGGCCAGGTAATCCTTGGCAATCAATTGATCCACCGGCACCTTGGTGAACGCCGGGTCACCCAGGTAGTCGGCGCGGTCGGCGAACACGCGCTTCTCGATCTCGGCCAGCAAGTGGATGTACTGCGCAGAGTTGTGCGCGACGCCTTTGAAGTCCGCCGCACGGTCTTCCTTGATACCCAGCAGTTGGGCCAGGGCCACACCGCCAGAGCTTGGCGGCGGCGCGGTGTAGACCACGTTGCCACGCCAGCTCAGGGCCATCGGCTCACGCCAGACGGCCTTGTAGTCCTTGAGGTCTTGTTTGGTGATCAGGCCTTTGTCCGCCTGCATCTGCGCCACCAGCAGGTCGGCGGTCTTGCCCTGGTAGAACTCGCTCACGCCCTTGTCGGCAATGCGTTCGAGGGTCTGGGCCATCTCGGGCTGCTTGAACAGCTCGCCCACTTTCATGGTGCCGAAATAGTCGTTGAAATTGGTCGCGGTCTTGAACAGGCCTTGGGCATCGTTGCGGTACTGGTACTGCTTTTCGGCGATCTTGAAGCCGTTTTTCGCATAACCGATGGCCGGGGTCAGCAACTCGCTCCAGGGCAGCTTGCCGAACTTCTGGTGCGCCTCCCACAACCCCATCACCGTGCCGGGCACGCCGGCGGCGCGCACGCCAACCAGGCTCAGGTTCTCGATCATTTCGCCCTTGTCGTCCAAGTACATGTTGCGGCTGGCGGCCTTGGGCGCCACTTCGCGGTAGTCGAGGAAGTAGGGTTTGCCGTCGACGAACAGGGTCATGAAGCCACCGCCGCCGATGTTACCGGCTTCAGGGTAGGTCACCGCCAGGGTGAATGCCGTTGCCACGGCGGCGTCCACGGCGTTGCCGCCTTTTTTCAGAATATCGGCGGCCACCTGTGCGCCATATTGATCGGGCGCGGCCACCGCGCCACCCTCAAGGGTGGCCGCAAAGACTGAGGAACAGCTCAGGATAGCGGCTCCGAGGGCCATGGACTGGAACAGGACAATACGCATGACACTTCCTTGGTGTTGTTTTTGTTGATCAGTCAGTAAGGCCGAAGCGCGTCGACTGCGCAATCCAACGTAGGAAGTTTCGCCGCCTTTGGGCAGCATTTGTCGCGTTCAGGCAACTCAGCAGGCGTACATCGCCAGCTTGCGCTGGATGAAGTCGAGGAAGCACTGGATGCGCAGCGCCAGCTGGGTGTTGCGGTAATACACCGCATGGATCGGCTGACGGTACCCGTTGTTGGCATCGCCCAGCAGCACCTGCAGGCGGCCGCTGCGGATGTCTTCGTGGGTCATGAAGTGCGACAGGCTGACGATGCCCTCCCCGGCCAGGGCCAACTGGCGCAGGGTCTCGCCGCTGGAGGCGATCAGCGCGGGGCGGATCGCCCAGCGGTCGCCCTGGGCATGGCGCAACGGCCAGTGGTTGAGTGACTCAGGCTGGCTGAACCCCAGCAGGCAGTGGTTGGCCAGGTCTTCGACGTGCTGCGGCGTGCCGTGGCGTTCCAGGTAGGCGGGGCTGGCCAGCACCTGCACCGGGCTGCAGCCCAGGTTGCGGGCGTGCAGGCTGGAATCGGCCAGCTCACCGATGCGGATCGCCACATCGGTGCTTTGCTCCAGCAGGTCGATGATCAGGTCGTCGGTGTTGAGCTCCAGCTCGATGCCGGGGTATTGGCGGCGGAACTCGCCGATCCAGGGCAGGATGGCGTGCAGCATGAATGGCGCGGCGGCGTTGATGCGCAGGCGCCCGGTGGCAGTCTGGCGGTTCATCGACAGGCGCTCTTCCATCTCGTCCATCTGTTCCAGGATCACCCGCGAGCGCGCCAGGAAGAAGCGGCCTTCTTCGGTCAGGTCCATGCGCCGGGTGGTGCGGTTGACCAGGGTGGTGCCGAGTTTGGCCTCCAGGCGCGACAGGGTGCGGCTGACGGCGGACGGGGTCTGGCCCATCTGCTCGGCAGCGGCAGAGATCGAACCGCAGTCGATCACGGCGACGAATACCTGGAGTTCTTCGGATCGGGTTTTCACGCGCTTGGCCTTGGCTGGAGTGTGCGGTGATAGATAGCGGGTCAGTGGGGTCTGTGCAAGGGGCTACTGTGCAGCCCCTGTCACAGGCGCTTACGCGGCCTTGCCAAACACCTTGCCCAGGTGCGCTTCATAAGCGGACAACGCCGCTGGTACATCCGGGCGCTTCATTACATCCACCGCCAAGAAGGTCGGCAACCCGGTCATGCCGAGGAACTGGTTGGCCTTGTGGAACGGGAAGTACACGGCGTCCACACCCTTGCCCTCGAAGAAATCGCCAGGGTTGTCGAACGCTTGCTGCGGGGCATTCCAGGTCAGCGACAGCATGTACTGCTTGCCCTGGATCAGGCCACCGCTGCCGTACTTCTGCGAAGCATCCGAGCGGGTCCGGCCGTCGCTGGCGTACAGGCTGCCGTGCCCTTCGGTGAAGACATCATCGATGTACTTCTTCACCGTCCACGGTGCGCCCATCCACCAACCGGGCATCTGGTAGATCACCACATCTGCCCAGAGGAACTTCTCGACCTCCTCCTGCACGTCGTAGCCACCGTCAATGAAGGTGTGGCGCACGTCGAAACCGGCACGGTCCAGATAAGCGAGCGCCGCTTCGTGCAGGGTCGCGTTGAGGCGGCCATCGGAGTGAGCGAACTGTTTACCGCCGTTGAGCAAAAGGATCTTTTTCATGCTGGCCTCGATGTGTCGATGTCGATCCGAGGCCTGATAGCCTTGATCGAGTCAAATGGATGACCGGCAGATTAGGGAGTCGCAGACGTGGGAAAAAGCAGGCATGAGGCAAAATACATTTGATTTGAAATCACGAATGACCAAGCCATTATTGCCTTAGAATCGTTTCATCATTCACCAGCGAGTAGCGATCCATGAGCGAGCAGTACGCTTTTATCCTCAAAGCCAAGACCCGCCCGGAAATGGCCGAAGCCTTCGAAACTTTGTTCCGCGCCTATGTCGAGCCAAGCCGCCAGGAGGCGGGCTGTATCGAGTACCACATGCTGCGCGACAAGGCCGACCCCAGCCTGTTCGTGTTCTACGAGGTGTGGGCAGACAAGGCGGCACTGGATGTGCACTCGGCCCTGCCGCACATGGCCGCGTTCTTCGAAAAGCGCATGGACTACCTGGAGCGCGAATTCGATGTCCAGTTGATCGACATGCTCAGCGCCGCCTCTGCTAACCGTTGATCAGCAAATGGCCGCCGAGCACGACCAGGCCGATGAAGAAGCAGCGTTTGAACAGCGCCGCGCTGATGCGCTGGCGCAACCACTGGCCCGCCAGCATGCCCACCAGCGCTGGCGCCAGCATCAGCAATGACGCACCCAGCGCCTGGCCGCCCAGGGCATCCTGCCCGGCCAGGCCCAGGGCCAATGCCACGGTCGAGACCGTGAACGCCAGGCCAAGCGCCTGGATCATCTCGTCACGGTTCAAACCCAGGCTTTGCAGGTAGGGCACTGCCGGCATCACGAACACCCCGGTAGCCGCCGTTACCACGCCTGTCACCAGCCCGCAGATCGGCCCCAGCCACCACTCCCGCCTGTGCGCCACGCTCAGCCCCGGGCCGATCAGCCCATACACGGCATAGGCCACCAGCGCTGCGCCAAGGGCATGCACCGCCCAGGGGCCGCTGTTGATGCCCAACCAGGCGCTGCCGGCCAGGGTGCCGACGAAGATCATCGCCAGCATTGGCCCCAGCCGCCGCAGCAGCGCCGGCAGATGGCCCCCGGCCGCCAGTTGCCAGAGGTTGGTGAGGGTCGAAGGTACGATCAACAAGGCGGCAGCCTGCGCGGGCGGCATAGCCAGCCCCAGCAGCCCCATGGCGATGGTCGGCAGCCCGAGGCCGATGACACCTTTGACGGTGCCTGCCAGCAGGAAGGTAATCACCACCAGCAAAGTCAATGCCGGGCCGAGAGTCTGATAGAACGCGATCACGGTATTCATGTGGCCATGATGGCGTGCGGCTGGCTGGCTGAAAATCTGCCATATACTCAGCCAGACTATCGCCAGGACAGAGGCACATGCACTTCGACCTGATTGACCTCGCGCTTTTCCGGCACACCCTGGAGTGCGGCAACATTACTGCCGGCGCGCGCCGCAGCCACCTGTCGCTGCCCGCTGCCAGCGCCCGTATCCGCGCCATGGAAGCCTCCCTGGGTACACCGCTACTCGCGCGTAATCGCCGAGGCGTACAGCCGACCCCAGCCGGCCAGGCGTTGCTGCAACATGCCCGGCTGATCGGGCAGCAGGTCGAGCGCCTGCAGTTCGACCTGGCCCACTATGCCCAGGGCCTGCAAGGCCAGGTACGGCTGTTGTGCAACACGGCGGCGCTGACCGAATACCTGCCCGAGTTGTTGGCCTGCTACCTCGCCGACCATCCCGCCGTCAGTGTCGATGTCCAGGAGCTGCCGAGCTTGCACATCGTGCAATCGATCACCCAGGGCATGGCGGACCTGGGGATCATCTCGAGCGCAGCGCCCAGTGAGCATCTGCAGACACTGCCGTTTCGCGATGACCCGCTGGTGCTGGTGACCCCCGTTGAGCACCCACTGGCAGCGCACCCTGCCCCGAGCTTCATCGACAGCCTCGCCCATGGCCATGTCGGGCTGGGGGCTGACAGCGCCTTGGCGTTGTACCTGGAGGAACAGGCACTGCGTGAGGGCAGGCGAATGCGCGTACGGGTGCGGGCCGATGGCTTCGATGGGGTGCTGCGCATGGTCGCGGGGGGCGCGGGGGTGGGGGTGGTGCCACTGGCTTCGGTGAAGCGCTGGCAAGGGCTGCTGCCGCTGCACTGGGTGGCGCTGCACGAGAGCTGGGCCAATCGCCGGCTGCTGGTGTGCGCACGGGACTTCGCCGCATTGCCGGGGTATGCCGCAGGTTTGGTCAGGCGCTTGACCAGCCGGCCCAGCGCGGTTGTGTAGGCGCGCAAATTTGGCGACCGCGCTTGCCGCCAGGCTGGGTCTTTGCCCACAATCAGGCTGCACCAAGAAAAGGAGTTTCCAGTGCCATCGATCTACCAGCTCAAGCCCCGCTTCCAGGCCCTGCTCCGCCCCGGCGTGAAGCGCCTTCACGAGCGCGGCGTCACCGCCAATCAGGTCACCGTCGCCGCCGGCCTGGTGTCGGTCCTGCTGGGCCTGCTGCTGGTAGGCCTCAGCCACATCACCTGGCTGTTCATGCTGATCCCGGTGTGGATGCTGCTGCGCATGGCCCTTAATGCCGTCGACGGCATGCTTGCGCGCGAATTCGGCCAGCAATCCAGGCTCGGCGCTTACCTCAACGAACTGTGCGACGTGATCGCCGACGCTGCGCTTTACCTGCCCTTCGCCCTGTTGGCCGGCGTCTGGCCGAGCCTGGTGGTGCTGGTGGTACTGAGCGCCACGGTGAGCGAATACGCCGGGGTAATGGGCCCGCTGGCAGGCGCATCCAGGCGCTACGACGGGCCGATGGGCAAAAGCGACCGGGCATTTGCCTTCGGCGTGCTGGGCACCGGCGTAGCCTTCGGCCTGCTCGACGCCAACTGGCTGAACGGCCTCTTGCTGGTCATCTTCGCGCTCTCGCTCTATACCCTCTACAACCGGGTTCGCCGAGGGCTGGCCGAAGCCCACTGAGCCCATCGCCGCCGGACAAGGATTCTCGCCATGCGCCAAGCGCAATCGCTGCATTTCTCCACCCATGACGGTGTCGAGCTGCACTACCGTCATTGGCCCGCTACCCGCAACGAACACCAGCCACGCCGTGCCGTGGTGATGTTCCACCGTGGCCACGAACACGGCGGGCGCATGGCCCACCTGGCCGACGAACTGGACATGCCGGGCTACGACTTTTTTGCCTGGGATGCCCGCGGCCACGGCCAGTCGCCGGGTGCCCGCGGCGACAGCCCGGGGTTCGCCACCAGCGTGCGCGATGTGCAGACCTTCATCGAACATCTGCAGAGCGTGCATGGCATCGCCGAGCAGGACATGGTGGTGCTGGCGCAAAGCGTCGGCGCCGTACTGATCGCCACCTGGGCGCACGACTACGCGCCCAAGGTGCGCTGCCTGGTGTTGGCCTCGCCGGCGTTCAAGGTCAAGCTGTACGTGCCCTTCGCACGCCCTGGACTGAAACTGCTCAAGGCCGTGCGCGGCAACTTCTTCGTCAACAGCTACGTCAAGCCGCGCCTGCTCACCCACGACCCCGAGCGGGTCATGTCGTATGTGGCCGACCCGCTGATCAGCCGGCCGATTTCGGTGACCATGCTGCTGGGCCTGTACGACGCGGCCGACCGCGTAGTGGCGGACGCCCAGGCGATCCAGGTGCCGACCCAGCTGCTGGTCTCGGGTGCCGACCTGGTGGTCGAGCGCAAACCGCAGGTGCGCTTCTTCGAGCGCCTGGGCAGCGCCCGCAAGGAAATGCACACCCTCCCAGGCTTCTTCCACGACACCCTCGGTGAACGTGACCGCGCCCATGCGCTCAGGCGTATCGAGCGCTTCGTCGAGCATTGCTTCGACAGCCCTGTGCAGGCCCCTTCGCTGCTCGATGCCGACAAGGTCGGCGCCAGCTGCGCCGAGGCCGAGAGCCTGGCCGCGCCCTTGCCGCGCAACTCGCCCCGCGACCTCTACTGGCGTGCCACCCGCGCCGGCCTGCGCCTTGGCCAAGGGCTGGCCGAAGGCGTGAAGCTGGGGTTCGACACCGGCTTCGACTCCGGCAGCACCCTCGACTACGTCTACCGCAACCAGGCCACAGGCAAAGGCAAGCTGGGCCGCATGATCGACCGCAACTACCTCGACGCCATTGGCTGGCGCGGCATACGCCAGCGCAAAGTGCACGTCGAAGCGCTGCTACGCGAGGCCATCACCCGCCTGCGCGCGCAGCAACGGCCGGTGCATATCGTCGACATCGCCGCCGGCCATGGTCGCTACATCCTCGAAGCCCTGCAGGACCTCGAACAACTGCCAGACTCGATCCTGCTGCGCGACTACAGCGAGCTGAACGTGCAACAAGGCAGCGCATTGATCGCCGAAAAAGGCCTGGCCGAGGTTGCCCGCTTCGTCCAGGGCGATGCCTTCGACCGCGCCAGCCTCGCGGCGCTGCAGCCAGGCCCTACGCTGGCGGTGGTATCCGGGCTGTACGAACTGTTCCCCAGCAACACCCAGGTAGGCAACTCCCTCGCCGGCCTGGCCGATGCCGTCGAAGAGGGCGGTTACCTGGTCTACACCGGCCAGCCCTGGCACCCGCAACTGGAAATGATCGCCCGCGCCCTGACCAGCCACCGCGGCGGCGAAGCGTGGGTAATGCGCCGGCGCAGCCAGGCAGAGATGGACCAGTTGGTCGAAGCGGCAGGTTTTCGCAAGCTGGCCCAGCGCATCGACGAATGGGGCATCTTCAGCGTCAGCCTGGCGCAACGGGTGCGTGAATGAACCCACCGCGTGAGCCCGGGCTGATCCGCCGTGGCGTGCTCTGGCTCCTGCTGCTGGGGCCGTTCTTCTTCCTCAGCTATGGGCTGGTGAACACCCACACCGCCGGGCGCAGTGATGTCGGCAGCCTGGTGTTCGGCTGGGAACAGCACATGCCGCTGTGGCCGTGGACGATCATCCCGTACTGGTCGATCGACCTGCTGTATGGCTTGTCGTTCCTGCTGCCGCGCACCCGCCGGGAGATGGACCGGCATGCCCTGGCGTTGCTCACGGCACAGGTGATCAGCGTGAGCTGCTTCTTGCTCTGGCCGCTGCGCTTCACCTTCGAACGGCCGGAAATAGGTGGGCTGTACGGCGGGTTGTTCGATGTGCTGATGGGCTTCGACAAGCCTTACAACCAGGCGCCATCGCTGCATATCGCCTTGCTGGTGATCATCTGGGCGATGTTCGCCCGGCACGTGCACCGCCAGCCCTGGCGCTGGGCCATGCACGGCTGGATGACGCTGATCGGCGTCTCGGTGCTGACGACTTGGCAGCATCATTTCATCGACGTGCCCACCGGCGCGTTGGCAGGGTTTGTCTGCCTGTGGCTATGGCCGCGCCAAGGGCTGTTGCCGTGGCAGCAGGCGCGGCTGGCGCGCGATCGCAAACGCTGGCGGCTGGCGCTCTACTACGGTTTGGGGGCGTTGCTGTGCGCGCTGGCGGTGTTCACGGCAGGTGGCGCATGGCTGTGGTTGGCATGGCCTGGCGTGGCGCTGCTGCTGGTGGCGCTGAACTACAGCGTGTTCGGTGCCGGCGGTTTTCAGAAAGACACGGAGGGGCGCTTGTCGGCTGCTGCCTCCTGGCTGATGGCGCCCTACCTGATCGGGGCGTGGATCAACTCACGGCTATGGACCTGGCGCCATCCGCAGCCAGACGCGGTATGTGACGGTGTATTCCTGGGGCGGCTACCAGGGCGTGGCGAAGGTGGGCAGTTCGCTGCCGTCGTCGACCTTTGCGCAGAGCTGCCGCGCCGTTCGGCCGGCACTGGCCCCTTCGCGCAGCAGGGCTATCAAGCGCTCGCCACCCTGGACCTGATCGCCCCCGACAGCACCCTGCTGCACGACGCCGCCGCCGCCATCGAGCAACTGCGCCCTCAAGGCCCCTTGCTGGTCTGCTGCGCCTTGGGTTACTCGCGCAGCGCCAGCGCCGTGGCGGCGTGGCTACTGCTCACTGGCCGCTGCCCCGACGCAGAGCAAGCCGAGCAACGGGTTCGCCAAGCCCGCCCTGGCGTGGTCTTGCACCCCGCCCATCGGCAGGTGCTGCAACGGCTAGGCGCACAGCGATGAGCCTGCACCTGATCGCCAGCCTGCTGGCCCGTGGCCGTCAGCTGGAGCGCCTGTCGGACGGCATCACCCTGTTGGCCCTTGGCTATGGCCTGGCACCCTTGCTGGGCGCACAACTGCCTGCCCTGGCCAGCCTGTTGTGCGCCGTGTTGCTGGTGCTGGGTGTGCTGCACAAGTACTGGGCCATCCGCGTCGCGCTGGACGCCGAGCTGTTCGCCCGCCTCGCCAGCAGCCCTGACCTGCCAGCCGACACCCAGGCCCTGGACCGCGCCCTGTTCGACCTCAACCTCAAACCGCACGTCACCGACAGCCGCGACTGGCTCACCCGCAGCCACGCCGCGCTGGCCCTGCTGCGCCGTCAGGCGGCGTGCCTGGGCCTGCAACTGTCGCTGACCTTGGCTACCCTGCTGACACTGCCTTTTACCGGATGACTACCGCCCCATGCTTGCGACCCTGACCGCCTTCGTCATCACCTCCGCCGCCCGGCTGATCACCGGTGCCCGTGCCTTGTGGCTCGGCTGCACGCCGTTGCCGGTGCAACGCCTCTACTTCGCCAACCACAGCAGCCACGGCGACTTCGTACTGCTGTGGGCGTCGCTGCCAGAACCCCTGCGCAAGCGCACCCGCCCAGTGGCCGGAGCCGACTACTGGGCAAAGCCCGGCATCCGCGATTTTCTCATCCGCAAAGTCTTCAACGGCATATTGATCGAGCGACAGCGCACAGAAGGCCAAGGCAGCCCCCTGCAGCCAATACTCGAAGCGGTGGCCCAAGGCGACTCGTTGATCTTCTTCCCGGAGGGCACCCGCAACCTTGGCGACGAACCGCTCATGCCGTTCAGAAGCGGGCTGTTCCACCTGGCCGCAGCCAACCCCGAGGTCGAGCTGGTGCCTGTGTGGATCGCCAACCTCAACCGGGTCATGCCCAAGGGCCGCGCCCTGCCATTGCCGCTGCTGTGCACATTGAGCTTCGGCGAACCCCTGAACCTGCACGCTGATGAAAGCAAGCAGGCCTTTCTGCAGCGGGCCAGCCAGGCCCTGCTGAACCTGGCGCCGAAGGATGCCTGACATGGATGACAACACACTTTCCCTGTTCGCCGGCATCGGCGCCCTGCTGCTACTCGCCAGCGTGATCGGCCGACTGCTCAAGTGGCGTGCCGGCCCGGCGCCGCATGCGGTGATCGACAACCTCAATGCCCGCATCAACGCCTGGTGGGTGATGGTGCTGGTGATCGGCATCGCCTTCGTATTCGGCAAGTACGGCGTGATCGTGCTGTTCTATGGCGTGTCGTTCTACGCCCTGCGCGAGTTCATGACGCTGACCCCGACCCGGCGCAGCGACTACCCGGCGCTGGTCGCCGCGTTCTATGTGGCGCTGCCGGTGCAGTACCTGCTGATTGCCATGGACTGGTACGGCCTGTTCAGCATCTTCATCCCGGTGTACCTGTTCCTGCTGCTGCCGATCCTGGCCAGCTTCGGTGGCGATACCACACGCTTCCTGGAGCGCGCATCGAAGGTGCAGTGGGGCCTGATGATCGCGGTGTACTGCGTCTCTTCCGTGCCCGCGCTGATGACGCTCGATATCCCGGGCTTCGAGGGCCGCAACTTGCTGCTGATCGCCTGGCTGATCCTGGTGGTGCAGATCAGCGACGTGTTGCAGTACGTGTGCGGCAAGCTGTTCGGCAAACGCAAGGTGGCGCCCAACCTGTCCCCCTCGAAAACCCTTGAAGGCCTGGTCGGTGGCGTGGCACTGGCCACTTTGATCGGCGCCCTGCTGTGCTGGATCACCCCGTTCAACTTCTGGCAGGCGGCCCTGATGGCCCTGACCGTCAACGCCATGGGCTTCTTTGGCGGGCTGGTGATGTCGGCGATCAAGCGTGACCGTGGGGTGAAGGACTGGGGGCACATGATCGAAGGCCACGGCGGCATGCTCGACCGGATGGACTCGGTGTGCTTTGCGGCGCCGGTGTTCTTTCACTTCGTGCGGTACTGGTGGGCTTGAGCAATGAAGGGCTCTGACACGCCGGGGCCGCTATGCGGCCCATCGCAGGCAAGCCAGCGCCTACAAGTGCCGCGTAAACCCTCGGAAGACCAGATATAGCGCGGTCAGGCACCTGGACGTCGAGCCCAGGCAACTGCGGCTCGGCCGATAGCCCTATGGTGACGGGTCATTCATCCAGTCACCAGGAGTTGTGCCATGTCCGATTTCATCACCGTCCTGCGCGAGACCTGCCCGACGCCGGTCGTGGACGCCACCAAGTGGAAGCGCATCGGCGGCGATCCGCACACCGTCAACCTCAATGCCTACCTGTCGGCCGACGGCAGCAAGATCATGGGCACCTGGATCTGCACCCCGGGCAAGTTCGAGGTCAACTACGACAAGTGGGAGTTCTGCCACTTCCTCGATGGCTACTGCATCATCACCCCGGAAGGCGAAGAGCCGAAGCACCTGAAGGCAGGTGATGTGTTCGTGATCGAGCCCGGGATGAAAGGCACCTGGGAAGTGGTCGAGACCGTGCGCAAGTACTTCGTTTTCGCCTGATTGCCAAGCCCTGCTTGCGCAGGGCACCTTCAGCACCCGTAAATCCTGGGCAAAAAAAATCGCGGAGCAGGTGCCCTTCCCTCTGGTGCGCAGTTACAGAGGGAAGGCCGCCTGGCCCGCGATGAAGTCCACCTCGCTCGTCAATCCTTTTTGCGGTACCCCTCGACGATGGCCGAGAAGTCCTTGCCACCCTCCCCGCGCAGGCTCATCGCCTGATACAACTGCTGGGCCACGGCCCCGAGAATCACCGGCTGGTGCGCCTGACGGGCAGCCTCGGTAGCCAGCCCCAAGTCCTTGAGCATCAACTCGGCGCCAAAGCCGCCGGTGTACCCGCGTGAAGCAGGCGCGGTCTCGATCACGCCGGGCCATGGGTTGTACGTGTCTGAGCTCCAGCAACGGCCGGTCGAGCTGTTGATGATGCCGGCCAGCACCTGGGTGTCGATGCCCAGTGCATTACCCAAGGCCATGGCCTCGGACACGCCGATCATCGAAATGCCCAGCAGCAGGTTGTTGCAGATCTTGGCGATTTGCCCGGTACCCACCTCACCGCAATGCACGATGTTGCGGCCCATCTGCTCCAGCACCGGTTTGAGCGTGGCGAACAGCTCGGCGCTGGCACCGACCATGAAGGTCAGGGTGCCGGCCGCCGCGCCGCCGGTGCCACCGGAGACCGGTGCATCGCCCATGTCGACGCCCTTGGCCGCTGCGGCCTTGGACACCTCGCGGGCGGTCTGCGGGTCGATGGTGCTGCAGTCCACGGTCGGTGTGCCGGGGCGTACGCCCGCCAGCACGCCGTCATCGTTCAGGTAGACGCTGCGCACATGGGCTGCGGCCGGCAGCATGGTGATCACCAGCTCGCTGTTGGCCGCTGCTTCCTTGGGTGAAGGGCTGATCTGCCCGCCCAGTTCGGCGAGCTCGGCCAGCACGGTCTTGTTCAGGTCGAACAGGTTCAGCTGATGCCCGGCCTTGATCAGGTTGCGGGCCATGGGCGCGCCCATGTTGCCCAGGCCGATGAATGCGATACGCATGGCGAACTCCTTAGCGCAGGCTGATGGTGGTGTTCACACCGTCATTGACGCTGTCGTCATCGAACCAGCGGGCGGTGACGGTCTTGGTCTGAGTGTAGAACTGCACCACTTGCTTGCCGTACGGGCCGAGGTCGCCGAGCTTGGAGCCGCGCGAGCCGGTGAAGCTGAAGTACGGCACCGGTACCGGGATCGGGATGTTGATGCCGACCTGGCCGATGTCGATCTCGCTCTGGAACTTGCGCGCCGCTGCGCCGCTCTGGGTGAACAGGCCAGTGCCGTTGCCGAACGGGTTGCTGTTGACCAGGGCGATCGCCTCATCGAGGGTATCGACCTCCAGGGTCACCAGCACCGGGCCGAAGATTTCCTGGGTGTAGACCTGCATGTCGGTTTTAACCCCGGAGAACAGGGTCGGGCCGACGAAGTTACCTTGCTCATAGCCCGGCACTTTGACATCACGGCCATCGAGTTCGAGCTTGGCGCCTTCCTTGATGCCGCTTTCGATCAAGCCCAGCACCCGCTCCTTGGCACGCTTGGAGACCACCGGCCCGACGTCGGTACCGGCCTCGGACCCTGCATTGACCTTGAGCTTGCTCGCGGCCTCCTTGATGTCCGGCAGCCACTCGCGGGCCTTGCCCACCAGCACCGCCACCGAGGTGGCCATGCAACGCTGGCCGGCAGCACCAAAGGCCGCGCCGACCAGGGCGTTGACGGTCTGGGTGCGATTGGCGTCAGGCAGTACCACGGCGTGGTTTTTCGCGCCCATCATCGACTGCACACGCTTGCCGTGCTGGCTGCCCAGGTTGTAGACGTGGGTACCGACTTCGGTGGAACCGACGAACGAGATCGCCTTGATGTCCTGATGGGTGCAAATCGCATCCACCACCTGCTTGCCACCGTGCACCACGTTGAGCACACCGGCCGGCACGCCGGCTTCGAGCGCCAGCTCGACCAGCATCATGGTCGACAGCGGGTCCTGTTCGGAAGGTTTGAGCACGAAGGTGTTGCCGCAGACGATGGCCATGGGGAACATCCACAGCGGGATCATGGCCGGGAAGTTGAACGGGGTGATGCCCGCGCACACGCCGATGGGCTGGCGCAGGGTGTAGGTGTCGACGCCGCCGGCAACGTTCTCGGCGAATTCGCCCATCTGCAAGGTGCCAATGGACGCCGCATGCTCGACCACTTCCAGGCCGCGGAAGATATCGCCTTCGGCATCGGCAATGGTCTTGCCCTGCTCGGCGCTGAGGGTCTGGGCGATGCGTTTGGAGTGTTCGCGGATCAGCGCCTGCAGCTTGAGCATGATGCGCATGCGCGCGCCGATCGGGGTGTCACGCCAGGTCTTGAAGGCGCGATGAGCAGCCGCCACGGCAGCGTCGACTTCTTCGACGGTGGCGAACGGCACCCGCGCCAGCACTTGCTGGGTGGCCGGGTTGACGATGTCGCGCCACTCGTCGGTCTTGGATTCGACCCACTGGCCATCGATCAGCAGCTTGACCTGCTCGACCTTGGTCTGGTCGGGGGATTGAGGTGCGTTCATCTGGGTTCTCCTTGGAATTATTGTCGGGTCGAGATCGCCAGCGCCGTGCAAACGCGAGGTGGCGTCCTGGGGCTTGTTTCGAGTATAGATGTGCAAACATCCAACAAGAACGCACAAAAAAACCGGATCATCATGCAAAAAGACCTCACATCCCTCAGCTCGCTCAACTGGGACGACCTGAAGTTTTTCCTCGAAGTGGCACGCACCCGCAAAGCCAGCAGCGCCGCCAAGCGCCTGAGCGTCGACTACACCACGGTGTCACGGCGCATCACATCGCTGGAGGGGGCGCTGGGCACGCTGTTGTTCGAGAAGTCCCGGACCAACGGCTTCGTGCTTACCGCCGAAGGCCAGCGCCTGCTGGGCTATGCCGAGTCGATCGAGAGCACGCTGCACATGGCGTGCGAGCAGGTGTCAGGCTCGGGGGTGGCGTTGTCGGGGCATGTGCGCATGGGCTGCACCGAAGGTTTCGGCAGCTTCTTCGTCACGCCGCAACTGAGCCACTTCGTCGACGCGTATCCGGCCATTTCGGTGGATATCCTGCCGCTGCCGCACTTCATCAGCCTGTCCAAGCGCGAGGCGGACATCGTCATTGCCCTGGAACGGCCCGAGCACGGCCCTTATGTGTGCTGCAAGCTGTGCGACTACCGGTTGCGGCTGTATGCGACCCAGGCGTACCTGGATAACCACGCGCCGATCCGCCAGGTGGGGGATTTGGCCAAGCACCCCTTCATCAGCTACGTGGATGACCTGGCGTTCAGCTCCGAGCTGCTGTACCTGGCCAACCTGATCCCCAATGCCAACGCGCATTTGCGCAGTACCAGCGTGATTGCGCAGTACACCGCAGCATTGCAGGGGCGTGGGCTGGCGATTCTGCCGTGTTTTCTGGCGGCGCAAGACCCGCGATTGGTCACGGTGCTACCGGAGCAGATCGAGGTGACGCGGCAATTCTGGATGTACTGCCGGGAGGATTTGCGCAAGTTGAAGCGCATTACCCTGTTGTGGGATTACATCCGTGGGGTGACCGAGGCGAATGCGCCGTTGTTGATGGGGGAAACCCGTGAGATGCGGTTTGCTCAGGAATGATGCAGCCCTCAGCAACGGCGCCGTACAGGTAGGAGCTGGCTTGGCCTGCGATGGGCTGCGCCCTCGATCGCAGCCAAGCCAACGCCTGCAGGGACCGAGTCGGTCTGCAAGAGATCGCTCAGTACGACGCGACAACAATCGACACCCGTCGATTCTCGGTGCGCCCGGCACTGCTGCGGTTGTCGGCCACCGGTTGGGTGCTGCCCAGGCCGCGGGTCTGGATGTTCTGCGCAGGCATGCCGATTCCGATCAGCGTTCTGGCCACACTCTGCGCCCGGCGCTCGGACAATTGCTGGTTGTAGGCCGCCCTGCCCGACGCATCCGCGTGCCCATCCACCCGCACACCCTGGATACCAACCCCCAGCAGTGCCTTGCCGATACGCTCGACAATCGCCTGGCTCTGACCATTCAGGCCGTCCAGGTCACTGCCGAACAGTACCTTGCCCGACAGATCGAAGGCCCAGCCTTCATCAGTCGGGGCAAAGCCTTCGCGCTTGAGCACGGCGATCTGCTCGGCAGTCAGGCCCTTGGGCGGTGTGCTCTGGCAGCCGGTCAGCGCCAGCAAGGCGAGCAGCAAAGCCCAAAGGGGGAAACGCAAACGATGAATCACGGGTTCAACTCCTGTTTTTGATTTCGGCGGCGGACCGTTCCGTCTGCGCCACTTGCCACTGGCCACGGCGTTTCCGCTTGGCCTGGTACATTGCCGCATCGGCGGCGTCGAGCAGGC
Organism: Pseudomonas sp. 39004; assembly: GCF_028682155.1. Taxonomy (NCBI): domain Bacteria; kingdom Pseudomonadati; phylum Pseudomonadota; class Gammaproteobacteria; order Pseudomonadales; family Pseudomonadaceae; genus Pseudomonas; species Pseudomonas sp. 39004. Next base: position 11,410 of record NZ_JANIAG010000068.1, on the reverse strand, counting down.
TGGCAGGGTCAGTGCCATCCACCGGGTAATAGGCGATGCCGACACTCAGCGAGGTGGCAATGCTGCTGCCACTGTCCAGCTGCACCGGCAGCTTCATGCTGGCGACGATCTTCTCGGCGATGAGCTCGGCGTCTTCACGCGAATGCAGCGGCGTCAGCAACACCGCAAACTCGTCACCGCCCAGGCGCGCCACCAGGTCGTGCTCACGCAGCTGGGCGCGGATGCGGTCGGCAACGCTGATCAGCACCTCGTCGCCTACGGCATGGCCCAAGCTGTCATTGATCTGCTTGAAGTGGTCACTGTCGAGGAACAGCACCGCCAGGTGATCCTGCTGGCGCGCAGCATTGCGCAGGCAACGGCTGAGGCGCCCTTCGAAGAAGGCGCGGTTGGGCAGGCCGGTCAGGCTATCGTGGCTGGCCTGGTGGGCCAGGGTCTGGTTTTCGCTCTGCAGGTGGCTGTGCCACACCTCCAGTTCATCGAGCAAGGCGTTGAAGTCGTTACCCAGCTCGTTGAGTTCGGCGATCGGCGCCTCCGGCACGCGACGGTCGAAGCGCCGTTCGCGCCGCGCGGCATGGGCAACGCTGGCCAGGCCACGCAATGGCCGGACGATGTCGCCGAGCAGGCGCCGCGACAAGTACAGGGCGATGACTGCGCTGAGCACCATGCACAACAGGATCCCGCCCAACCCGCCGAGCAGGAACAGCAACAGGCTGCGGCCCTGGCCAATCAGCTCGATGTGCCCGACCTTTTGCTGCTGGTGAAGGATCGGCAGGTTGACCGGTTCGTCCAGCAGCGTGGTGGCGACCAGGGTTTCCAAGTGCGCGAGCATGCCGCTGTCGTTGCGTTGCCAGTGGGCCAGTTGCTCACCGTCATTGTTGAATACCTTGGCGTCGGCCACCTCTTCGGTACTGGCGATCAGCGCCAGCGCCTCATTGGCCGCGACGCGGTCGTCGAACACCACAGCGGCTTCCACGGTGTAGGTGATCGAGCGGGCGATCAGGTGCAGGTTGTGGTTGGCATAGACCTGCAGGGCAAGCACGCCCAGCACGGTCAGCGAAACACCGACCAGGCCTACGGCGAGCAGGGCAACATTGAGGTGCCCACGGCCGAGCACCGAACGCAGGGTCGGGCGCATGCGCTTGTTGGCAGCTTTCATGGCTGCGCACCTCGGCGCCGCGACAATTGCAGCACGCTGGGGTGGATGCGTACGCCCGAACGGGCCACGGAGTCGAGGTTCACTTCAAAGGCGACCTGCTGATCGCTGACCCGCAGGCAGAACAAGCTGCCGACGGTACAGGGGTCGTCTGCCTCGCTGATGCTCAATACCGGGTGACCGCTGACGCGCTGGAACAACCGATCGCGTTGGCCTTGATCGAGCTTGCCGATGTAAATGGCATCGCAGGCCTGGGCGACGTGTGCATCGTCAGCCAGCAGGCGACGGACCTGCAAAGGCCGCCCGGATTCCTGCACATGCCCTTTGATCAGGTCGTCTGCGTACTCGGTAGGGCCGACCAGGCACAGGCGCAACGGCGCAGGTTCGGCTGGCCAGCGTGCGTAGCTGAAGATTCCCAATACCACCTGGGTGACGGCCTTGGCGCGTTGCTGTGCTTGCACAGCGGTGGCTGAGGATTCCGCCCAGGCAGGGCCTGCCAGTAGCGACAGGGCGGCCAGCAACAGCGAAAGCATACAGCTCGTCAATCGCCTCCCGGCCACGGTCATGTGGGAAATCTCTCGAAGTCCTTTCAGATATTGGCGCAACGATAGCACATGGCCGCCAACCCTGACTTGCGTGGCTTTTGTAGGAGCGGCCTTGCCGGGGCGCCGGACCGGTCGGAAAGGGCTGCGCAGCAGCCCCGGCGATCTTGTTGCAACCACGGAACCTTGTTGCAACCACGGAACCTTGTTGCACCACAGAAACTTGTTGCACCACAGTAACTGGGGCTGCTGCGCAGCCCTTTCCGACCGGTCCGGCGCCCCGGCAAGGCCGCTCCTACAAGGGCCGCGCCGCAATGATGGCAGCCGTGGGAGATTCAGACCTGTTCGAGCATCAGGCCGGAGATCCGCCGCACCTTGCGTGACACCGCCTCTTCGAATATGCCCTGCCGTGGCTCGATCAGGCTGAAGCAATGCTTGGCCCGGGTGATGCCGGTGTACACCAGCTCTTTGGTCAACACCGGGTTGAGGGCGTCCGGCAGCACCAGCGCGGTATGGCTGAACTCCGAGCCCTGGGACTTGTGCACGGTCATGGCGAACACGGTTTCCACCTCGTTGAGCCGGCTTGGCAAGACAAAACGTACCCCGCCGTTGCCATCGTTACGCGGGAAGGCAACCCGCAGCAGCGGCTCGCCCCGCTCATCCGGCAGGCGCAAGGCGATGCCGATGTCACCGTTCATCAGGCCCAGGCCATAATCGTTGCGCGTCACCAGCACGGGCCGGCCCTCGTACCAGGGCTGCTGGGCGTCGATCAGCCCGGCATTGTGCAGCACCCGAGCCACCCGCTCATTGAGGCCCTCTACCCCCCAAGCGCCCCGGCGTACCGCGCAGAGCAGCTGGAAGTCCTCGAAACCGTGCAGTACCTTGCTCGCCCATTGCTCCCACAGGGGGTCGTCATAAGCGGTGCCAGGTGCCGGCCGATAACGCCCCAGGGTCCGCAGGTAACTGCGATAGCCTTGCGGGCCCTCGGCGCCGCGGTTGAGGCCGTCAAGCAGCAAACGGTCGAAGGCCCGGTCCTGTTCGTTCTTCAGCGACAGGCCATTCACATCGGGCGGTGGCAGGGCGAGCAGATTGCGCGCCGCATGCGATTCCTGACGGTTGACCAGCCGAGCCAATTGGCCAATGCCGCTGCCCTCGCCGAAGCGCCGGGAAAAACGCAGCATCACCACCTGCTGCGCCAGCGGATTGCGCTGCGCATCACCGGCCATCAGGCCACTGCCCTGCAGCGACTGGCCGCCGATCTGCTCCAGCCACGCCTGGGTCGCGGCCGAGTAGCAACCGTCCTCGGCATCCCGGCACAGGTCACCCAGTACCGCACCCGCCTCGACCGAGGCCAACTGGTCTTTATCACCCAGCAGGATCAGCCGCGCGCGAGGTGGCAGCGCATCGAGCAGGTTGGCCATCATCTCCAGGTCGATCATCGAGGCCTCGTCGACCACCAGCACGTCCAATGGCAACGGATTACCCGCATGGTGGCGGAAGTGCCGCGACCCCGGGCGGCTGCCCAGCAACCGGTGCACGGTGCTGACCTCGGTGGGGATCTGCCCACGCACGGCAGCACTGACCTGCAGCCGCTCGACCTGCTGGCCGATGGACTCGGTCAGGCGCGCCGCCGCCTTGCCGGTCGGCGCGGCCAGGCGAATGCGCAAAGGCCTGCCCTGCTCCACCGCCGGCGCCTGCAGCAAGGCCAGCAACCGCACCACCGTGGTGGTCTTGCCGGTGCCGGGGCCGCCAGTGATGATGCTGAAGCCGGCCCGGGTCGCCAGGGCGCAGGCAAGCTTTTGCCAGTCGACCTGGCCAGCCAGGGCGCCTTCGTCGAACAACTGGCCCAGGCGAGCCGGCAAGTCGCTGGGCGCCGCCTCGTGCTGGCTCAGGCGCTGGCGCAGGTTGTGGTCGATGCGCCGCTCGTAGCTCCAGTAGCGGCGCAGGTACAGACGCTCGCCACTGATGACCAGCGGCCGTGCCTGCTGGCCGGGTGTGTCGCCACTGGCCACCAGTGGGCTGGCCGCGATGCGCTGGCGCCAGGCCTGAAGGTCCAGGCCTGCAAGCAGTTGCGAAGGCAACAGCAAGGGGCCGATCAGGGCGTCACCTTCCGGCGGCAGCGACAGCGCGAAGTCCGGCTCGGCCAGGGTCTGCTGCAGGTCCAGGCAGACATGCCCATGGCCCAGCTGATGGCTTGCCAGGGCTGCCGCCAGCAACAGCAATGGGTCGCTACCAGGGGCGCGTTCGTCGAGAAACGACACGAAGGCACGGTCGAGGGCGCGCAGCCAGCCACGCTCGACCCAACGGTCCAGCAGTAGCAGCAGGTCGCCGCTGTCGCGCTGCGGCGCCAGGGCCAGCAGGTGCTCGGCATGCAAGGGGGTGGGCAACAGGTCGGTGAGGCTTCGGCTCATGGCGCGGCTCCGGCAAACAGGTCCTGCTGCTCGGGCGCGGACTCACCACGGAACAGTGCATCGAGTGCTTCGATCAGCACCCGCGGTGGCTTGGCGAAGTACACGCCATGGCCACTGCTGCTGGCACCACGCAGGAAGATGAACAGGGCGCCGCCGACATGGCGGTCGTAATCGTAATCAGGCAGCCGGGCGCGCAACTGACGGTGCAGGGCCAGCAGATACAGGACGTACTGCAAATCGTAGCGATGCTCGAGGATGGCTTTTTCCATGGCCAAGCTGTCGTAAGCCTGGATGTCCGGGCCCAGCCAGTTGGATTTGTAATCGGCCACGTAATAGCGCCCGTCCAGCTCGAAGGCCAAGTCGATGAAGCCCTTGAACATGCCATTGAGCAACGTCGGTTGCGCCGCCGGGCGCGCATGGCCTGGGTGGGTGTGGCGCGCCACCAGCCGATCGAGCTGTTCGGCGTCGACCTGATGGCTGGCGAACCAGAACTCCATTTCGATCTGGTAATGACGCAACTGCGCAAGGCTCAAGCTTACTTCCTGTCCCAGGACAGGCAATGATTCGTTCAGCAACCGGTGCAGCCAGGGCGTCAGCGTCGCGATCCAGCCAGTCCAGTCACGCCGATTGCAGCGCTGCCCGACCGTGCGTTCGATCAGCTCAAGGTTGCCGCTGACCTCAGCGAAACCTTCACGGCCAGCCCACTCCAGCAGGCCGTGCAGGAAGGTGCCGGGGTTCGGCCCCCGCGGGAAGCGGTGGATATCGCCGCCTTCTGCCGGCACCTCGCGCAGTACCTGGGCGTCGACCACTTCGTCATCCAACAGTTGCTGGGCCTGCGAGCTGTCGGCGCCGAGGGTCTGCTCACCGACGCGCAGGGCACTGTAGGACGCGATCCACCAGTTCTCGGCGGCCGCCCGCCGGGGTTTGCGCGCAGGCAGCAGCTCACGTTCGGCATGCGGCATGCGATACCCCTGATCGTCGGCCAGCGGCAGCGGCGGGCAGGCAATGTACGGGCAGGCCGATGCCAACGCCTGCAGCCAGCCCGCCAGTTGCTCGGAACCCGGCAGGGCAAGGCCACCGCCCAGCAGGTAACCGAGCGCCGAACGGTGCAGTTGCGAGTGCTTCTGGTTGCCGCGTTTCAAGTCGGCGACGCCGAGCCAGCAGGCATGCTGGGCGCGGGTCAGGGCCACATAGAGCAGGCGCAGGTCTTCGGCCAGGCGCTCGTCATCGGCCCGGGCGATCTGCTCTTGGTCAGGCGTAAGGGTCAGGTGGGCGTTACCTTGGCTGTCATGCCAGGCCAACGGCAGGCGCGTACCGTCTACCGGCTTGCTGGTGCAGATGAACGGCAGGTAGACCAACGGGTATTCCAGGCCCTTGGACTTGTGGATAGTCACCACCTTGACCAGTTGCTCATCGCTCTCCAGCCGCAGGATCTGCTCTTCACCGGCCTGGCCGGAGTTGGACAGGTGCTCGGCCAGGTGACGGATCAACGCCTGCTCGCCATCCAGCTCACCTGCCGCCTGTTGCAGCAATTCGGCCAGGTGCAGCAGGTTGGTCAGCACGCGCTCGCCGTCACTGCGGGCGATGAGCGTGCGCGGCAGCTGAAAGTCGTGCAGCAGGTGCCGCAGCATCGGCAGCACACCCTGGCGCTGCCAGGTCTCGCGGTAACGACGAAAACGCATGACCCAGTCTTCCCACACGCGCTCGTCCTGGTTCAGCTTGTCCAGCGCTGCCAATGACAGGTCGAGGGTGAGGCTGGCCAGGGCAGCCTTGAGCAGGCGCTCCGAGTCCGGTTCGGCGCAGGCCTTCAGCCACGCCAGCAGGTCATGGGCCTCTTGGGCGGCGAATACCGAGTCCTTGTCGGACAGGTATACGCTGCGCACATCCCGAGCAGCCAGCTCGCCACGGATCATCTGGGCTTCGTGGCCGTCGCGCACGAGGATGGCGATATCCGATGGCAGGCAAGGGCGCAGTTCGCCTTCGCCGTTACGGAACCCCGCCGTGCCCTGCTGGCCACCGTTGAGCAGGGCGACGATATGGCTGGCGCAGCTGGCCGCCAACTGCTGACGGTACAGGGTGCCCGAGACCGGTTCTTCGCTCTGCAGTTGCCAGCATTGCAAGGCTGCACACACCTCGCCATCCACCAGCAGCTGTTCGCCACGGCCTTTGGCACGCACCTCGATGAACGGCAACGGGTTGTCTTCGGCTTCACGGAACAGGAACGCCCCTCGCCCCTGGCTTCGCGTCTCGGCCTGGAGGAACACCTGGTTGACCGCCGCGACCATCGCCTGGCTCGAGCGGTAGTTGGTGTCCAGGCTGTGCAGGCGCCCGGTGGTGGCGCGCCGGGCGGCAAGGTAGGTATAGATGTCGGCGCCGCGGAAGGCATAGATCGCCTGCTTGGGGTCGCCGATCATGAACAGCCCGGTTTCGGTGCGGTTTTCGGTGATCTGGTAGATCCGCTCGAAGATGCCGTACTGGACCGGGTCGGTGTCCTGGAATTCGTCGATCAGTGCCACCGGGAACTGCTCACGAATCAACCCGGCCAGGCGCTCGCCGGCCTCGCTGGCCAGGGCATGTTGCAGGCGCAGCAGCATGTCGTCGAAGCCCATTTCGGCGCGCCGACGCTTTTCCACTTCAAAACGCGCCGAGACCCAGCTGGCAGCATGTTCGAGCAGCCGCGCATCCGGGCTGGCCAGCGCCTGCAATTGCTGTTGCAGCGTCTGCATGGCATGCAGCCCCGGGTGATCGGGTGGCTCGCCTGACTTCCAGGCCTCGGCCATGCCGGCCGGGGTCAGGCGGGTAAAGCCGGTACCCAGGTCGAGTTCGACGATGTGTTCGTCGGCGGCCCATGCGCTCAGCTTGTCGAACCAGGGTTCGAAGTAGCGTGCCTGCATCTTGCGCCCGTCGGCCAGCTTGGCGGCCACGGCATCGCGGCAGATCTGCCGCAGATCATCGGCCCACTGTGCCCAGGGCGCCTTGAGCTGGGCCAACTGCTCGGTACGTTGCGCAAGCGCGTCTTCAATCAACGCCTCGGGTTCTTGCTCGTGCTGCTGGGCCCGTACCCGACCGAACAGCGGGCGAATGCGCGGCAACAGCGCGTCGGGGCTGCCCCAGTGGCCACGCACCCAGGCCAGCGCCTCACCCTGCATGCCATAGCAGAACCGCCGCCAGTAATCGCGCATGACCTGGCCAAGCAGGGCGGTGTGATCGGTCTCCAGCGTCTGGGTGAACAGGCTGCCGCTGTCGAACGCGTGCTCGCGAAGCATGCGCTGGCACCAACCGTGAATGGTCGACACCGCCGCTTCATCCATCCATTGCACGGCGATTTCCAGGCGGCTGGCGCAACGCGGCCAAGCTTCTTGCGGGTAATCGTCGCGCAACTGATGCAGCAGTGGGTCGGCCGCTTCAAGCTCGCCACGGAAGAACCGCGCCGCTTCGGCCAGCCGGGCACGTATGCGTTCGCGCAGCTCTTTGGTGGCGGCGTCGGTAAAGGTCACCACGAGGATCTGCGGGGGCAACAGCTCACGGCCGAAAGCCTGTTCGCCGCCGTGGCCGAGGATCAGCCGCAGGTACAGCGCCGAAATGGTGAATGTCTTGCCGGTACCGGCGCTCGCTTCGATCAGCTGGCTGCCATACAGGGGGAAACTCAGTGCCAGGGGACGGTCCTGGGTCATGCGCCACTCTCCGGGTTGCCCAGGGCCTGCCAGGGTGCGTTGAACAATGGGCGGTACAGGGTTTCGCACCAGCCTTCAAAGGTTTCGTCGGCGCTGAGCGCGGCGAAATCACGGAACTGCCGGGCCAGGGCAATACTTTCGCTGCGCTCGCCGAAGCTGTTGCGCTCGTCACCTTCATAGGCACGGGCCGCTGCGGCCAGCGCCTTGTCGGCATCGTCCTGGCCCAGCCAGGCAAAGGCAGTCTTGGCTGCCACCGACAGTGGCGCGTTCATTGCCGCCTGGCGCGCTACCAGGAGGTCGCCGAGCAGCTGCGCCGCCTCACCTTGCGGCAACGGCGCGAGCAGCAGGGTCAGGTCACTGGCCACCAGCGCACTGTTAAGCGGGTAACCCGCAGCACAGGCGGCCAGGTGCATGACCCAGGGCGCAATCAGCCGGTGCCACTTGTAGTTGTTGCGCCCGGCGCTGATGGTGTTCGGTACTGTGGTGATACTGAGCAGGCTTTGATCTTCTGCCTGGTAAACCCGGCCCAGCCAGCCTTCGAGGCGATGCCTGCCCTGTTCGAAATGAACAGGCAATGCGCCTTCGACCAGGTGCGGCCAGCGTTGCAACAGCTGACGATGGCGTTGCAGCAGATCGGGCAGTGGCTGGATCAGCTCGGCCTGCAAGAGCTGCCCGAAACCGGCAAGGGGCAACAGGCCACAGGCTTGCAGACGGCGGGCTTGCGCCTGCAAGGCGGGCTCGGCATGGTCCGGGTCGGCCAATGCGGCATTCAACAGGCTTTCGGCGGCACCATAGCGCTGCAAGGTATCGAGCACGAATGGCTCTTCATCCGGGGTCGGCGCCTCCAGGGCTTCGAAGAACACCTTCAAGCGCTGGCTGAAGAAGTGCCGCACCGGATGGCGAAGAAAGTCGTGCAGTTGCGTCAGGCTCAGCGCCTCATCATCGACGAAGGGCGGTAGATCGGGGACGGGCTGCGCGACCGCCTGCCCGGGCAGATGCAGCACCTGCCACTCATGGGCGAAGCTGAACAAAGGGCTGCCCTTCTGGAAATAACGCGGGCTGAACGGCTGCAGCGGGTGCTCCTGCGTCAAGGCATGCAGCAACCGCTCGTCCGGCCCAAGCCCTGGGCCCGCGTCGGTGCCGGCCAAACGCCAACCTGCAGCCACATGGTCGCGTAACTGGCCGATAAGCACCGAGGCCGGGCGCTCACTGTTGTCGCGGATACTGCGCCCGACCCAGCTGACATACAGCTGATCGCGTGCCGACAGCAGGGCTTCGAGCAGCAAGTAACGGTCATCTTCACGGCGCGAGCGATCACCGGGGCGATAGTCGCTGGCCATCAGGTCGAAGTCCAGTGGCTGCTGGGCGCGGGGGTAGTCACCATCGTTCATGCCCAGCAGGCAGACCACCCGGAAGGGGATGGCGCGCATGGGCATGAGGGTGCAGAAGTTTACCGAGCCGGCGAGAAAGCGCTGGGACAGTTTGCCCTGATCCAGGCCAGACAACCATGCCTCGCGGACCACGGTCAGCGGTAGCGAGTCCTGCAGCCCGACGGTTTCGCACACTTGCAGCCAGGCATCGCGCAAGTCCTGCAGCTGCATCAACAGAAACTCGTCGTGCTCACCTTCAGCCAGGAAGAACACCTGCAACAAGGCATTCAGGCGTTCGCCCCACTGGGTGACGGTCGCGGGCTGGGCCAGTGCCTGGCACGCCACATCCAGGGCATCCAGCAAGGCTACGAGCGGGCCGATCAGAGCGGCATCCAGGCCGCCGATTTCGTCATAGGGTTCAATGCCATCACAGCCCTCACCTACGCCAACGGCATAACCCAGCAGCATACGCCGCAGGCCGAACCGCCAGCTGTTCTGCTCCAAGCCTTCCGGCAAGCCCAGGCTGGCGCGCTGCTCGGCATCCAGGCCCCAACGGATACCGGCGCCTTCAATCCAGCGATGCAGGGTGGGCAAGTCACTCTCACGGATGGCGAAACGGGCGCGTACCGCCGGCACGTCGAGCAGGTCGAGCACTTCGCTGACGGCAAAACGGCTATCCGGCAACTTGAGCAGGTGCTCCAGGGCAATCAGCAATGGCTCCCGACCGCGTTGGCCTTGATCGGTGAGGGTGAACGGAATGTAGCGTGGGTCATGACGCTGCAACTGCCCGAACACGGCACGGATATGAGGGGCGTAGGTGTCGATTGCCGGCAGCATCACGATCACGTCGCGCGGGCGCAGGGTAGGGTCGGCGCTGAAGCGTGCCAGAAGCTGGTCGTGGAGAATCTCCACCTCGCGTTGCGGGCTGTGGGCAACGTGAAAGCGCATTGAACGGTCCTGCGCGAGGTCGACTTGCGGCCAACGCTCACGGGTTTCGGCGAGCGGGCGCAGTTCAAGGATGTCATCTTGCAGCTGGTTGAGCAGCGTCGTCGGCGAACCCTCGCTGAACAGGTCGATGCGCCCCTCGCTGAACACACCGCGGTAGCTGCCCGGATCGTCATAGCTGTCGAGCAGGTTGATGTAGTCACGGCCCTGCTTGCCCCAGGCGGCCAGCAGAGGATGCGCGTGCTGGTGCAGGGACTGGTCGTCCAGCAGCAGCGGCATGCCCTGCTTGCGCTGTTGGCGTTTGTACTGATGGCGCAGCAGGTCTTTGTCGGCGACGATATCGGCCCAGTGATGGCGGCAAGGGTTGTGAACGCAAAGCAGTACCTGGCTGAACCGGGCCAGCCCAGCCAACGCCTCCAGTGCCTGGGCCGGCAGGGAGGAGATACCGAACACGATCACCCGCGATGGCAGGCCCGCAGGGGCTTGTTCCAAGCTGTTGATGCGCTCGATGAAACGCTGATGCACACCCGCGCGACTCTGCGCCATGCCTTGTTCGCCGACATCTTCCAGCAGGGCGCGCCACAGCTCGGCCTGCCAGCGATTGCCAGGGGGCAGCGCTTTACGCTCGCCTCGAGCGGTATTGAGGACGTGATCACCGCCCGCCCAGTCCTTGAGCCAGTCGGCTCGGTAGACCTGGTATTGGTCGAACAGGTCGGCGAGGCGCTCGGCAAGCTGGTAACGCTTGCGCAGGTCGCTATCGTCGGTCAGAAAACGCCGCAAGGGCTCGAAGTGCTCGCGCTCGATCAACGAGGGCAGCAAGCGCATCAGGCGCCAGGTCAGCGGGGCCTTGTCGAGCAAGGACACCTCAGGGATTTCATCGCGACCCAGTACTCGACGATAAAGCTGCCACATGAAACTACCGGGCAGTTGCACATCGATCGCGGCGGCGATGCCACAGCCGCCGAGGTCTCCCTCTTCAGGGTCTTCAGCCAGCGCCAGTTTCAGCCACTGGGCAATGCCGTTGCTTTGCACCAGGGCAATTTCATTTTCCAACGGCGCTAACGGGTACCGACGCATCCAGCTCACCACCAAGCTGCGCAAGTCGTCGAGGCGGTTGCCATGCACGATCATGAAGCCGGGCTGGAGGGTGGTGGTGTTGACCATTGAGCATTCCCTGGAAGGCAGTGGGTTCTGATGCGGAACCATATCACGGGGCATGCCCGGGCTTATGGCGAGCATGGCGACAATTCTTTTCCAGCCGCAAAGACAAAACCCCTACCTGCTTGCGCAGATAGGGGTTTTGCGAAATGAATCT
>NZ_JANIAG010000067.1:0-27911 GCF_028682155.1 Pseudomonas sp. 39004 | reverse complement strand
GGGTTGCCGGCACGCTTGAAGACAAAGCGAATGCGTAAGGGCCCGAGGATGTCCACCCGCTGCACTTCTTGCAGGTTGGTGCGGTAGATAGGGTGGCCATCCTTGAGCAGCGTGCGATAGGAGAACGCCACGTCCGCCGAGGTGATCGGGCGGCCGTCATGGAAGCGTGCCTGTGGGCGCAGGTTGAACACCACCCAGCTGCGGTCTTCGCTGTACTCCACCGAGCGCGCGATCAGGCCGTAGCTGGAGGTGGGTTCGTCGCCCGAGGGGTCGTATTGCCCGGTGCCGATCATCAGCGGTTCGTTCAGTTCGCTGATGCCGTACTGCTGGAAGTTAGGCGTGGTAATCGGGCTCGAACCCTTGAAGGTGTAAGGGTTGAGCGTGTCGAAGGTACCGAATGCCATGGCCCGCAAGGTGCCGCCTTTGGGCGCTTGCGGGTTGACCCAGTCGAAGTGGGTGAATGTGGCTGGGTACTTGAGCGTGCCGAACTGCGCGTATCCGTGGCTTTCGCTCACCATCGCGACGGCGGGAAAGCTCAAGGCCAGGCTGAGTGACAGCAGGAGGGGACGTATCAAGTCGGCATCCGATCCAGAGGCGTTGGGCTTTGATCGAGTACAGTAACAGCTTGGTGGGGTTGGAAAAAGAGAGGTTTTGAAGGCGCTTGATCGTTTGAGGAAGGCTAAACCGGCTGGAGTGGCCTTGCGTCGCGAAAGGGCCGCAAAGCGGCCCCTGGCATTACATCAGTGAGACAGGTAAACGGTCAGCGTCTGCCCTGGCTTGAGCGCATGCCCGCTGCGCGGGTTCCAGCGCTTGAGGTGTTTCATTTCGACATTGAAACGCTTGGCCACCAGGTACAGCGAGTCACCCTTGCGTACCTTGTACTGGGTCGAGCGTTTCGAGGACGCCGCCACCCGGTTACCGGCGGCACTCGGCGCATTGCCGCCGCGCAGTGCCAATACCTGGCCGGCCCGGAGGCTGTTGCCGGACATACGGTTCCAGCGCTTGATATCCCTGACCGATACGCGATTGGCCTTGGCAATGGTGCCTAGGTTGTCGCCACGCTTGACCCGGTAGCTGCGCGCTGCCACCGGGGCCTTGGCTTCGGCCACGGCGCGGGCGAACACGGCCTTGTTCGGCTGCAGGCTGATCAACTGCTCAGGCTTGAGGTTGGACAGGCTGGCGGACAGCAGTTGCGCCTTGGCGGTGGGCACCAGCAATTGCTGGGGGCCGTCTACAGTCATGCGCTTCTTGAAGGCCGGGTTGAGCTGGATCAGCTCGTCTTCGTCGATGTCGGCGAACGCCGCAACGCGCGAAAGGTCGAGGCGATCATTGATGGCGACCGCCTCGAAGTAGGGTTCGTTGGCAATCGGGTTCAGGTTGACGCCATAGGCATCTGGAGTGGACACCACCTGCGACAGGGCCAGCAGTTTGGGCACGTAGTCGCGGGTTTCCTGCGGAAGTGGCAGGTTCCAGTAGTCGGTTGGCAGGCCGAGCTTTTCGTTACGTTCGATGGCGCGGCTGACCGTGCCTTCACCGGCATTGTAGGCGGCCAGGGCCAGCAGCCAGTCGCCGTTGAACATGTCGTGCAGGCGGCTCAGGTAGTCCAGCGCGGCGTTGGTCGAGGCGGTCACGTCACGGCGGCCGTCATAGAAGTTGGTTTGGCGCAGGTTGAAGTGGCGGCCGGTGGACGGGATGAACTGCCACATGCCCGCGGCATGGGCGCGCGAGTAGGCCATCGGGTTGTAGGCGCTTTCGATGGCTGGCAGCAGCGCCAGCTCCAGCGGCATATCGCGTTCTTCGAGGCGCTCGACGATGTAGTGCAGGTAGAGGCTGCCGCGCTCGCCGGCGCTTTCGATGAAGCGCGGGTTGCTGGCGAACCACAGGCGCTGCTGCTCGATGCGCGGGTTGACGTCGATGCTGTCCTGCAGGGTGAAGCCCTGGCGCATGCGCTCCCACACGTCCTGCGGCGCCTGCTCGGCCGGCTTGATCAGCAGCGGGGCCGGCTTGTGCTTGATCCGCGCCTGATAGTTGTGCGCGCGAACGCTATCGGATTCGTCGAGCTGACGGGTGCTCTGGCAGCCCACCAACGTGGCGGCCAGGGCCAGCGCACTGATTTGGGCCAGACGCGTCAGGGCGACGGAATGAGAGGTTCTGCGGCTACGGGAAGACATCGGCTGGGACAGGTATCCGGGCGAAAAATTTCGGCGATTCTAGAAACCGCTACCGGCCTGGTCAACCTTTGACCCTCACATGCGATATATCTTGAGGTTATCAGAAGGTGTCCTTCCAAGACCTCAAGGCAGCAAAAACAGCGACATGCGTGGTGTTTGAATGTCCCTTCCATTCGTCTGCTTTTTGTTTAACGGATGTTTCAGTCGTGCGAATAAAGGGGTTGGTAAGCCGTTCCAGGCCAATCGTTGATGGCAATGTGATGCGATTGTCGGCGCGTAGCCGGGTAACCTCGTCGAAGCGCTGCAGAACGTGCGGGTTTTGTGGCTCCACCGCCTTGGCAAAGCGCAGGTTGCTCAGCGTGTATTCGTGGGCGCAATACACCTCGGTGTGCGCCGGCAGGGCGGCCAGGCGCTGCAGGGACGAGTGCATCTGTTCGGCGGTGCCTTCGAACATGCGCCCACAACCGGCGGCGAACAGCGTGTCGCCACTGAACAGCAGGGGTGTGGCCGGTTGCGCTGAGTAAAAGGCGATATGCCCCAGCGTATGGCCGGGTACGCCGATGACCTGGAACGCCAGGCCCAGCACAGTGATTTCATCGCCGTCCGCCAGTGCAGCATCGCGGGCGGGAATCTGCTCGTTGGCCGGGCCGTAGACCTTGGCGCCGGTCAATTGCTTGAGCCGTTCGACGCCGCCGACATGGTCGTTGTGATGGTGGGTCACGAGGATATCGCTCAATACCCAGTCGGGGTTGGTCGCCAGCCAACGTTCCACTGGGCCGGCGTCGCCGGGGTCGACCACCGCGCAACGGCGTTTGGCAGTATCCTGTAACAACCAGATGTAGTTGTCGGAGAAAGCGGGGAGAGCATCGATCTGTATCATGGTGCGGATCCGTATCGCCAAGCGTGGGACATGAGGGCATCTTAGCCGCGATGGCGTGGCACGAGAACCTTCGAGGGAGAACGCAATGACCGACCAAGCCTTTGCCCAGGCCGACCCCGATTGGGTCGAGCTGATCAGCCTGGCCCGTGAGTGGTTCAATGGCCCGCTCGGCCAGTTGATGCTCAAAGAAGAGGAAAAACTGCTGGAAGAAGAGCTGGGGCGCTTCTTTGGCGGTTATCTCGTGCACTATGGGCCCTGTGCCGAGGCGCCGCCCAGCGCGCCCCAGGTGCAGCGCAACGTGCGCCTCGGGGCACCCTTGCCTGGCGTGGAAATCGTCTGTGAAGAGCAGGCCTGGCCGTTGAGCGAGCATGCCGCCGACGTGGTGGTGCTGCAGCACGGCCTGGACTTCAGCCTCACCCCCCATGGCTTGTTGCGCGAAGCCGCCAGCTCCGTCCGCCCGGGTGGGCACCTGCTGATTGTCGGCATCAACCCCTGGAGCAGTTGGGGCATGCGCCACCTGTTCAGCCATGGCGCCTTGCGCAAGGCCCGCTGCATCTCGCCTTCGCGGGTTGGCGACTGGCTCAACCTGCTCGGCTTCGCGCTGGAGAAACGCCGCTTCGGGTGCTATCGTCCGCCGCTTGCCTCGCCGGCCTGGCAGCAACGCCTGGCAGGCTGGGAGCGGGTGGCGGGCGGCTGGCAAATTTCCGGCGGCGGCGTGTACCTGCTGGTGGCGCGCAAGATGGTGGTCGGCCTGCGGCCGTTGCGCCTGGAACGCCGCGAGCCCATGGGCAAACTGCTGCCGCTGCCGCTGGCCAAGGTCAACCGCACGGTGGCCAATCCTGATACTGAAAAGCACTGAACAAGAGTGGTACATGAGCGATAGCGTCGAAATGTTTACCGATGGCGCCTGCAAGGGCAACCCTGGCCCTGGCGGCTGGGGCGTGCTGATGATCTACAAGGGCGTCGAGAAGGAACTGTGGGGCGGCGAACGCGAGACCACCAACAACCGCATGGAGCTGATGGCCGCGATCCAGGGCCTGATGTCGCTCAAGCGTGAATGCGAGGTGGTACTGACCACCGACTCGCAGTACGTGATGAAAGGCATCAACGAATGGATGGTCAACTGGAAGAAACGGGGCTGGAAGACTGCCGCCAAGGAGCCGGTGAAAAACGCCGACCTCTGGCAGTTGCTCGACGAACAGGTCAACCGGCACAAGGTGAGCTGGAAGTGGGTGCGCGGCCACATCGGCCACCCGGGCAACGAACGGGCCGACCAGCTGGCCAACCGCGGGGTCGATGAGGTGCGCGCCCAGCGTTGAGCTGGGGTACAATCGCGTCCTTTGTAACTGATGCAAGTTGGAGCCCCCCGCGTGGAGCAGCAGCAAGATAAACGCCTGGTCATTCTCGATACCGAAACCACCGGCATGCCGGTCAGCGAAGGCCATCGCATCATCGAGATCGGCTGTGTCGAGGTCATGGGCCGTCGCCTGACCGGGCGGCATTTCCACGTCTACCTGCAACCGGACCGCGAGAGTGACGAGGGCGCCATCGGCGTTCACGGCATCACCGACAGCTTCCTGATCGGCAAGCCGCGCTTCGCCGAGGTTGCGGATGAATTCTTCGAGTTCATCCAGGGCGCCACGCTGGTCATCCACAACGCGGCGTTCGACGTCGGCTTCATCAACAACGAGTTCGCCCTGCTGGGCCAGCAAGACCGCGCCGACCTTGCGCAGCATTGCACCATCCTCGATACCCTGTTGCTGGCGCGTTCTCGTCACCCGGGGCAGCGCAACAGCCTCGACGCGTTGTGCAAACGCTACGACATCGACAACTCGGGCCGTGAGCTGCACGGCGCACTGCTCGACTCGGAACTGCTGGCCGACGTTTACCTGGCAATGACCGGCGGCCAGACCAGCCTG
Source organism: Pseudomonas sp. 39004 (assembly GCF_028682155.1). NCBI lineage: Bacteria > Pseudomonadati > Pseudomonadota > Gammaproteobacteria > Pseudomonadales > Pseudomonadaceae > Pseudomonas > Pseudomonas sp. 39004. The sequence goes on along the minus strand of NZ_JANIAG010000067.1, from coordinate 22,941 downwards.
TCGCTGGCCGGGCACGGTGCTGACGGCGACAGTGACGGGCAGGGGGGTGGTGGCAGCGAGATCCGCCGTATTACCGGCCGTGCTCCTGGGCGGGTGATCATGGCCAGTGCCGAAGAGCTGGAAGCGCATGCCGAACGGCTGGCGGCGATCGCCAAATCGGCGGGGGCGCCGGCGATGTGGCAGGCGTTGAGCGAGACACCTGCATCTTGACCATGCGCCCTTTGTAGGAGCGGCCTTGCGCCCCTTTCGCGACACAAGGCCGCTCCTGCAACTACCCTGAAAAGGACACCCCGTCCTGCAGAGGTAGCTGCCTGATGTACAAGGACCTCAAGTTCCCCATCCTCATCGTCCACCGTGCGATCAAGGCCGACAGTGTTGCCGGTGACCGCATCCGGGGTATCGCCGAGGAGTTGCGCCAGGACGGCTTTGCCATCCTGGCCGCAGCGGACCACGCTGAAGCGCGCCTGGTCGCTGCCACCCACCACGGCCTGGCCTGCATGCTGATCGCCGCCGAGGGCGTGGGCGAGAACACTCATCTGCTACAGAACATGGCCGAGCTGATTCGCCTGGCCCGTTTGCGCGCACCTGACCTGCCGATTTTTGCGTTGGGCGAACAGGTCACCCTGGAGAACGCCCCCGCCGAGGTCATGAGCGAGCTGAACCAGTTGCGCGGCATTCTCTATCTGTTCGAAGACACCGTGCCGTTTCTTGCGCGCCAGGTGGCACGCGCCGCCCACAGCTACCTCGACGGCCTGCTGCCGCCGTTTTTCAAAGCCTTGGTGCAACACACCGCGCAATCCAACTACTCCTGGCACACACCGGGGCACGGCGGCGGCGTGGCCTACCACAAGAGCCCGGTCGGCCAGGCCTTTCACCAGTTTTTTGGCGAGAATACCCTGCGTTCGGACTTGTCCGTTTCAGTGCCGGAGCTGGGCTCGCTGCTCGACCACACCGGCCCCTTGGCCCAGGCAGAGGCCAGGGCTGCACGCAACTTCGGCGCCGACCACACGTTTTTCGTGATCAACGGCACCTCCACTGCCAACAAGATCGTCTGGCACGCCATGGTCGGCCGTGATGACCTGGTGCTGGTGGACCGCAACTGTCACAAATCGGTAGTCCACGCGATCATCATGACCGGGGCCATTCCCATCTACCTGTGCCCCGAGCGCAACGAGCTGGGCATCATCGGCCCGATACCCCTCAGTGAGTTCAGCCCTGCATCGATCCAGGCGAAGGTCCAGGCCAACCCCCTGGCGCGTGATCGCGGGCAGCGGATCAAGCTGGCAGTGGTCACCAACTCCACCTACGACGGCCTGTGCTACCACGCCGGGATGATCAAGCAGACGCTGGGGGCCAGTGTCGAGGTGCTGCACTTTGACGAGGCCTGGTTCGCCTACGCGGCGTTTCACGAGTTCTTCGAGGGGCGCTATGCCATGGGTACGGCCTGCGCGGCCGACAGCCCGCTGGTGTTCAGTACCCACTCCACGCACAAGCTGTTGGCGGCCTTCAGTCAGGCGTCGATGATTCATGTGCAGGAGGGTGCCAGCCGCCAGCTGGACCGTGACCGCTTCAACGAAGCGTTCATGATGCACATCTCGACATCGCCGCAGTACAGCATCCTGGCGTCACTGGACGTGGCCTCTACCATGATGGAGGGGCCGGCCGGGCGCTCGCTGTTGCAGGAAATGTTCGACGAGGCGTTGAGCTTTCGCCGGGCGCTGGCCAACCTGCGCAAGCATATTGCCGCTGCCGACTGGTGGTTCAGCATCTGGCAACCGCCAGCGGCAGAGGGCATACAGCACCTTGCCGCGCAAGACTGGCAGCTTCAGCCGGGGGCTGAATGGCATGGCTTTGGTGAGGTGGCGGGCAACTACGTGTTGCTCGACCCGCTGAAGGTGACCTTGGTCATGCCCGGCTTGAGCGCAGGGGGTGTGCTGGGCGAGCACGGTATTCCGGCGGCGGTGGTCAGCAAGTTTCTTTGGGAGCGCGGCCTGGTGGTGGAAAAAACCGGCCTGTACAGCTTCCTGGTGCTGTTCTCCATGGGCATCACCAAGGGCAAGTGGAGCACCTTGCTGACAGAGCTACTGGAGTTCAAACGCCACTATGACGGCAATACCCGGTTGAGCGCTTGCCTGCCGAGTGTGGTGGCAGCGGACACTTCACGTTATCAAGGCATGGGGTTGCGCGAGCTGTGTGACCAACTGCACGAGTGCTACCGCGCCAATGCCACGGCCAAGCAGCTCAAACGGTTGTTCACAAGCTTGCCGGAGGTTGCCGTCAGCCCGGCACGGGCCTATGACCAGATGGTACGCGGCGAAGTGGAGGCGGTGCCGATCGAAGCGCTGCTCGGCCGTGTCGCAGCGGTGATGCTGGTGCCGTATCCGCCCGGCATTCCATTGATCATGCCGGGAGAGCGGTTCACCGAAGCGACCCGCTCGATACTCGACTATCTGGCGTTTGCCCGAGCTTTCAACGATGGCTTCCCGGGTTTCGTTGCCGACGTGCATGGCCTGCAGAACGAAAGCGGTCGCTACACCGTAGACTGCATCAAGGAATGCGAATGATCTCGACGCCGGTCTGTGCCAGCTCGAAACGGTTTTCGCCCAGGTGGTTGACGCGGTCGCCAATTGCCAGGCGGTAGGTGGTGATCGGTGCGCCCAGCGCGCTGCCGTCGACCTGGAGGGTGGACTCCTGGAACTCGTGGACGGGGTAGATGCGGCCTTCGGCGTCACGGGCGTGGAATTGGCCGACCATTACTGCTGCCATTTGGGTGAAAACCTCTGAATTACGTAGGAAATATCTGCAAACATAGACCGTACAAGATACCCGGAAGTTTTCCCCTCGTGGAAAAAAAACCAAAGCGGCGAGAAACGGTCATCTATAACTACAACGTCTCTTAGCCAGCAAAGGTTGGAAATCGCCATGAGCCAGGTGTATTCGGTAGCGGTCGTCGTCGGCAGCTTGCGCAAGGATTCCTACAACCGCAAGGTAGCCCGCGCACTTTCGGAGCTGGCGCCGTCCAGCCTTGCCTTGAAGATCGTCGAGATTGGTGACCTGCCCTTGTATAACGAGGACGTCGAGGCCAACGCACCTGAGCCCTGGCAGCGCTTTCGCGAGCAGATCCGCGGCAGTGATGCGGTGCTGTTCGTCACGCCGGAGTACAACCGTTCGGTGCCGGGTTGCCTGAAAAACGCCATCGACGTCGGCTCGCGGCCCTATGGTCAAAGCGCCTGGAGCGGCAAACCGGCTGCGGTGGTGAGTGTGTCGCCGGGGGCGATTGGCGGTTTTGGCGCCAACCATGCCGTGCGCCAGTCGCTGGTGTTTCTCGACATGCCCTGCATGCAGATGCCTGAGGCGTACCTCGGTGGCGCGGCCAACCTGTTCGAGGATTCGGGGAAGCTCAACGACAAGACTCGGCCGTTTCTGCAGGCCTTTGTCGACAAGTTCGCCACGTGGGTGAAGTTGAACAGGGCGGTTTGAGGGTGATGGCAATGGGCCGCACAGCGGCCCCGGCCGTTTATCGGAAGCTGTAGGACACCCCTGCATAGACCGCAAACCCTTCGCCCGGCGTCGACCGGGCGATGTCCTGCCCGCCATCGTTGTAACCCGGTGTCACTGTCGCGGCATAGCGCTTGTTGGTCAGGTTGCGCAGGTCCAGCCAGGTCTGCCAGTCCTGTTTCGGTGAGTCCCAACCCAGGCGTGCCCCCAGCAAGGCATAGGCGTCGGCGTGGTAACTGTTGGCATAGTCGACCTGCACCTTGGAGGCCATCTGCGTGTTGACTCCGGCATAAAACCCGCTCGGCCAGTCATAGCGCAACTCGGCCTGGTAGTAATGCATGGGGATGCCAGGCAAGCGGTTGTCAGCGAAGGTGTCATCGTCGCGGTAGTGGAAATCACTGAAGGTGTAGGCCTGGCGCAGGCTCAGCTTGCCCCTGCCGGCTTGCTCCCACAAGGTGCTGTCCAGGCCCGCCTCGACACCTTGGTGCACGGTGGCGCTGGCATTGTATTCTTTGGCCGGCAGGCCCTGCACGATTTCCACGGCCAGCAGTTCGTGGCGCACTTGCGAGTAATACCACGCCAGGTCCCAGCGCCCCAGCGCAGAGTCGCCGCGTGCGCCCAGTTCAAGCGTGGTGGCTGTCTGGTTCTGCATTTCGACAGGTTGTGTCGCAGCCGTGGCGCTCCAGATCAGCGACCACGGGTGCGGTGGCTCGACGGACCGGCTCAGGTTGCCATAGACCTGCAGGTGCGGGTTGATGTCATAGCGCAGGCCCAGGCGCGGCGCGTAGTCCCAGTCATGCTGGCTGACCTTGCCGCCGGTGGCAGGGTAGCTGACGTCACTTTCACGTCGGGTATAGATCATCGCCAGGCCCGTGGTCAGCCACAAATCAGGGATCAGCTCCAGATCGTTGCCGACATGCAGCACGGTATCCGAGCCCTGGTAGCTGAAGTCGCGGCTGCGCGCGCCGAAGTTGTCACCGCTGGTGCGGGCAAATTGCGAGGCACCGCTGTTGGGCAGGTGTTTGGTGGTTCGCCAGCCCACGGTGGTCTTGCTCTCGTGGCCCAGCAGGGTATCGCGGCGCAGGTAGTTCAGGGTGCCGCTGACATCGGTGTAGGCCACCTTGAGGCGCATTGGGCCTTCGCGCAGGTCCATCGGGAAGTCGTGATAGACCAGCCCGGCTTCTACCCGGGCATCGTCCTCAAGGTAGAAGGTGGTCTTGTTGGCCACCCAGGTGCTGCCCGGTTGCGGCCGGCTGTCGTCGCGGGCCAGGTACGCCGCGTTGGCGGCACGCGGGTCGTGCTTGATCTGGTCCTTGGTCAGGCGCCCGGCCAGGTCGTTCTCGGTTTCGCGGTAGCGCAGGTAGAAACGCGTTTCCAGGTTCGGGTTGAACCGGTAGCCGACATTGGCGGCGATACCCTTGGCGCTGCCACTGCTGTGCGCCTGATAGCCGTCGTATTCCGAGTCGGTCAGCGCCACGTAGTAATCGAGGTTGCCCAGCACCTGGCCAGAACTGATGTGCCGATGCTGGTAGCCGCGGCTACCGACCTCGTAGCGCACCTGCAGTGGCGCGGCATCGTAACCGGTGTGGGTGACATAGTTGATGGCACCCCCCAGAGCCAGGGCGCCCTGATCGAAGCCATTGGCCCCGCGCAGTACCTCGGCGCGGCTCAGCCATAGCGGCTCGAACAGCTCATAGGGGGTGCCGCCGGGGCCGGTCAGCGGCAAGCCGTCGAACATCGTGTAGACCCCGGAGCCGTGCGCCCCTGGAGCGCGGTTGATGCCCGAGCCACGGATCGACAGCTTGATGCCATCGTTGCCCGCCGACTGGGCGAACACCCCAGGTTGGTAGGCCAGCACATCCTGATTGCTGGCGACCCGGCCTTGCCCCACGCGGTTCATGTCCACCAGATTGCTGGCGCCAGGGATTTCCCGAAGGTGCTCGGCGGCGGCCTCCAGCTCGGTCTGTCGCTGATCTTCGATCAACACTTGGTCGAGTTCGACGCGGCCTGTGGCCTGGGTGGCGCTGGAGACCAACAGGGCCAGCAAGGAGAGGGGGAGGGTAGGGCGCATGGCAAGGGCTTCCAGATCGATAAGCGGGAATCTGACGCTGCAAGTGTCAGACGAAGCACAGCTTTCGTTCTGTAGTCCTGAAAAAGAACAACCCCGCCGAGGCGGGGTTGTTCAGGATCGCTGAAGGTCAGCCGATCAGTTGCAGGCCCGCCTGCTGAACCATTTCCAGCAGCGGTTGCGGGTACACACCGAGCACGAAGGCCAGGATCGCGATAGCCAGCAGCATGACGCCGCCAGTGCGCTGTTCCCACTTCAGCGGAGCGTCGTGGCGACGCAGGTTCGGCTCGACCAGGTACAGGGTGACCATGACGCGCAGGTAGTAGTAAACGCCGATGGCGCTACCGATCACCAGGGCACCGACCAGCCACCACAGGTGCGACTCGACGCCGGTGGCGATGATGTAGAACTTGCCGATGAAGCCCGCAGTCAGCGGGATACCGGCCAGCGACAGCATCATCACGGTCAGTACCGCAGTCAGGTACGGGCGGCGCCAGAACAGGCCGCGGTACTCGTACAGGGCATCGGCGTCACGGCCGCCGTAAGGCGAGGACATCAGCGTGATGACACCGAAGGCGCCAAGGCTGGTGATCACGTAGGTGACCAGGTACACGCCCATGGCTTCCAGGGCCAGGCCCTTGCTGGCGACCAGGGCGATCACCAGGTAGCCGAAGTGGGCGATGGACGAGTAACCGAGCAGGCGCTTGAGGTTGCTCTGGGTCAGTGCCAGCAGGTTACCGACCAGGATCGAGGCAACTGCGATCACCGCCAGTACGGTGCTCAGCACGCCGCTGCTGGCAGCAGGGGAGAGCATGAACAGGCGCACGACCACGGCGAACACCGCCACCTTGCTCGCGGTGGCCAGGAACGCGGCAACCGGGGCCGGGGCGCCTTCGTACACGTCCGGGGTCCACAGGTGGAAGGGGACCAGCGACAGCTTGAAGGCCAGGCCGACCAGCATCATGCCCAGGCCCAGTTGCGCAACCAGGCTTGGCATGTTGGTGGCTGCCAGGGCTTTGCCGATCTGGTCGAAGCTCAGGCTGCCTGCATCGGCGTACAGCAGTGCCATGCCGAACAGCAGGAAGGCCGAACCTGCGGCCGACAGCACCATGTACTTGATGCCGGCTTCCAGCGAGCGCTTGTTGAAGAAGGCGTACGCCACCAGGCCGTAAACCGGCACAGACAGCAGCTCCAGGCCGATGAACAGGCCGGCCAGGTGGTTGGCGCTGACCAGCACCAGGCCACCGAGGGCCGACATCAGCAGCAGCAGGTACAGCTCTTCGCGGTTGCCCGGGAAGCCCTTGGAGCCTTCGCCGAGGTAGGCGTGGGCGAGGGTGACGCAAGCCAGCGTGGCCACCAGGATGATCGCCATGTACAGGCAGGCGAACTTGTCGATGGTGATCAGCGAGGTGACCGCCAGCGGTGCAACCTTGAGGGCCGGCAGAATCGACAGCAGGGCCAGGTTAAGGCCCACGGTGGACAGCAGGAAGGTCTGCGAGTGGTTGCGCTTCCAGGCGATCGCCAGCATCACCACCACCGTGGTGATGGTGGTGATCAGCATCGGCGCCAATGCGATGAAGTGTTGAGTGGTGAATTCCATAGCGCTCTTACCGGGCCGAAGCGAGTTGAGTGAAAGCGGAACCAAGCCACTGCTGCACACCGCTCATGGTGGCGGCAGAAGTGTCGAGGAACGGCTGCGGGTACACGCCAAGCACGATCAGCAGCACCGCCAGGCCCAGCACCATGATCAGCTCGCGGCCGTCCATGCCGGCCAGCACGGTGTCGCTCTTGCTTGGGCCGAAGTAGGCACGGTGGATCATGATCAGCGAGTAGACCGAGCCGAAGACCAGGCCGGTGGTGGCGATCACGGTGATCCATGGCACGCTGGCGAAGCTGCCGATCAGGATCAGGAACTCGCCGACGAAGTTGCCGGTGCCTGGCAGGCCCAGCGATGCGGCGGCGAAGAACAGGCTGATCGCAGGCAGGTAGGCGATGCGGTGCCACAGGCCACCCATTTGACGCATGTCACGGGTGTGCAGGCGCTCGTACAGCTGGCCGGACAGGATGAACAGTGCGGCGGCCGACAGGCCGTGGGCCAGCATCTGGATCACCGCGCCTTGCAGGGCTTGCTGGCTGCCGGAGTAGATACCGATCAGCACGAAGCCCATGTGCGAGACGCTGGAGAAGGCGATCAGGCGCTTGATGTCGGTTTGCGCGAAGGCCAGGAAGGCACCGTAGAAGATACCGATCAGGCCCAGGCTCATGGCGATCGGCGCAAACTCTGCCGAAGCGTTCGGGAACAGCGGCAGGGCGAAGCGCAGCAGGCCGTAGGCCGCAGTCTTCAACAAGATACCCGCCAGGTCCACGGAACCTGCGGTTGGCGCCTGGGCGTGCGCATCAGGCAACCAGGAGTGGAACGGCACCACTGGCAGCTTGACCGCGAAGGCGATGAAGAAGCCCAGCATCAGCACGTACTCGACGCCAGGTGGCAGCTCGGCCTTGAGCAGGTCGCTGTAGTTGAAGGTGAGCACGCCGGTGGTGTTGTAGTTGACCAGCACCAGGCCAAGGATCGCCACCAGCATGATCAGGCCGCTGGCCTGGGTGAAGATGAAGAACTTGGTCGCGGCGTAGATCCGGGTCTTCTTGCCGTCCGCCGAGCTGTGACCCCAGAGCGCGATGAGGAAATACATCGGCACCAGCATCATTTCCCAGAAGAAGAAGAACAGGAACAGGTCCAGGGCCAGGAACACACCGACCACGCCGCCGAGGATCCACATCAGGTTGAGGTGGAAGAAGCCGACGTGGCGCTGGATCTCTTTCCAGGAGCACAGTACCGACAGCACACCGAGCAGGCCGGTGAGCAGGATCATCAGCAGCGACAGGCCATCGAGGGCCAGGTGGATGCTGATGCCGAAGCGCTTGATCCACTCGACTTTGTATTCGAGTGCCCAGGCAGGTTCGGCACCCGGCGCAGGCGCCAGGGTGTAGTCGCCGGTGCCCCACAGGTACAGGCCGATGCCGAGCAACAGGGACATGGTCAGCAGCGCGATCCAGCGCGGCAGGGTGGCGCCGAAGCGCTCACCCAGCCAGCACAGGAAGCCGCCGATGAAGGGGATCAGGATCAGCCAAGGCAAAATCATGACGGGTTGGTTTCCTTTGGCAAAGTCGCAAGATTCATAGTCATACCGCAGCTACTACCACAGCACCGAGCACCAGCACGGCGCCGACGGCGATCGAGGCGGTGTACCAGCGCAGTTGGCCGGTCTCGGTCTTGCTCATGGCGACGTGGCCGCCACGTGCCATCCGAGGGATCAGGCCGATGCTGCGGTCTACCGGGTCCTTGCGCAGGATGTGGCAGATCAGCAGGTAGGGTTTGACGAAGAGCTTGTCGTAGATCCAGTCGAAGCCCCAGGCGGCGAACCACCAGGCCGACAGGACACGGCCGATGCCGCTGTTGGCGATCGCGCTGACGAAGCGGCGCTTGCCCAGGAACAGCAGGGCTGACAGCAGGATACCGGCGATGGCGATGGCGCCCGAGGCGATCTCCAGCGAGTGCTTGGCGTCACCACCGGCGTGGCCGGCGCTTTCAGGCAGCACGCCTGCCAGCGGTGGGGTGATCCAGGCGCCGACGAAGGTCGACAGCACGATCAGCACGCCCAGTGGCAGCCAGTGGCTGATGCCGTGGCCGGCGTGGGCTTCGGTCTTGGCTTCGCCGTGGAAGGCGATGAAGATCAGGCGGAAGGTGTACAGCGAGGTCATGAACGCACCGACCAGGCCGGCGTACAGCAGGCCGGTATTGCCGCTGGCGAAGGCTTCCCAGAGGATCTCGTCCTTGGAGTAGAAGCCCACGGTCACGATCGGCAGGGCCGCCAGGGCGGCGCCACCGACCACGAAGCTGGCGTAGGCCAGCGGCAGCTTCTTCCACAGGCCGCCCATCTTGAAGATGTTCTGCTCGTGGTGGCAGGCAACGATCACCGCACCGGACGCAAGGAACAGCAGGGCCTTGAAGAAGGCGTGGGTCATCAGGTGGAAGATCGCCGCGTCCCAGGCACCCACGCCCAGGGCCAGGAACATGTAGCCGATCTGGCTCATGGTCGAGTAGGCGAGGATACGCTTGATGTCGGTCTGTACCAGCGCGGCGAATCCGGCCAGCACCAGGGTCACACCACCGACCACACCCACCAGGTGCAGGATGTCCGGGGCCAGCAGGAACAGGCCGTTGGTACGGGCGATCAGGTACACGCCCGCGGTCACCATGGTTGCCGCGTGGATCAGTGCCGAAACCGGGGTCGGGCCTGCCATCGCGTCGGCCAGCCAGGTCTGCAAGGGCAGCTGGGCCGATTTACCGACCGCGCCACCCAGCAGCATCAGGGTCGCCAGCACCATCCAGGTGTCGCCCGCCTGGAACTTCTGCGGTGCCAGCACCAGCAGTTCCTGAACGTTCAGGGTACCCAGCTGGGCGAACAGGATGAACAGGCCGATGGCCATGAACACGTCGCCGATGCGGGTGACGATGAAGGCCTTGAGTGCCGCGTTACCGTTGTTGCGGTTGCTGTAGTAGAAACCGATCAACAGGTACGAGCACAGGCCCACGCCTTCCCAGCCGAAGTAGATGAACAGCAGGTTATCGCCCAGGATCAGGAACAGCATGCTGGCGATGAACAGGTTGGTGTACGAGAAGAAGCGCGAGTAACCGGCTTCGCCACGCATGTACCAGGACGCGAACAGGTGGATCAGGAAGCCCACGCCAGTGACTACGCCGAGCATGGTGACCGACAGGCCGTCCAGGTGCAGGGTGAAGGTCGGCGCGAAGCCGTCCACCGACATCCACTGCCACAGCAGCTGGCTGTACGCGCCGCCTTCAGGCGGTGCGACGTTGAATTGCCAGATGACGTAGGCGGCCGTCGCGGCCGAGAGGCCGACCGAGCCGACGCCGATCAGGGCGGACAGGTTCTCCGAGAACCGCCCGCGCGAGAACGACAGCAGCAGGAAGCCGATCAGGGGGAAGACGAAAGTCAGGAAGAGAAGGTTCATCCGCGCATCTCACTGGCAGCATCGATGTCGAGAGTGTGGAAGCGGCGATACAGCTGCAGCAGGATGGCCAGGCCAATGCTGGCCTCGGCGGCTGCCAGGCTGATCACCAGAATGAACATCACCTGGCCGTCGGGCTGGACCCAACGGGCACCGGCGACGACGAACGCCAGGGCAGAGGCGTTCATCATGACTTCCAGGCTCATGAGCACGAAGAGGATGTTGCGGCGGACCATCAGGCCAACCAGACCTAAGCAGAACAGGATGCCGGCGACCGCCAGACCATGCTCGAGAGGGATAGCACCCATGATTTACTCCTTCGCCTCGTTGCGGCCCAGGTGGAAGGCGGTGACGGCTGCGGCGAGCAGCAGCATCGAAGCCAGTTCGACCACCAGCAGGTACGGGCCGAACAGGCTGATGCCCACTTCTTTCGGGCCCACGGTGGTGCCGCTGATGCCGGCACCGCTCGGGGTGACGAACAGCACGTACAGCAGCTCCAGCAGCAGCAGGGTGCCCAGTATCACCGGCCCCGCCCATATGCCGGGCTTGAGCCAGCCGCGTTCCTGGGCGACCGAGGCCGGCCCCAGGTTGAGCATCATCACCACGAACACGAACAGCACCATGATGGCGCCAGCGTAGGCGATCACTTCCAGGGCGCCGGCAAACGGCGCACCGAGGGCGAAGAAGATCATTGCCACGGAAATCAGCGAAATGATCAGGTAGAGCAGGGCGTGCACGGGGTTGGTGCCGGTTACCACCCGAAGGGTGGAGACCACGGCGATCCCGGATGCGAAGTAGAAAGCGAATTCCATCTTTCTGTCCTTATGGGAGCAAGCTCTTCACGTTGATCGGCTCGGCCTCGTTCTGCGCAGAGCCCTTCGGCTTGCCAGCGATTGCCATACCCGCAACACGGTAGAAGTTGTAGTCAGGGTTCTTGCCGGGGCCGGAGATCAGCAGATCTTCTTTCTCGTACACCAGGTCCTGACGCTTGAACTCGGCCATTTCGAAATCCGGAGTCAGCTGGATCGCGGTGGTCGGGCACGCTTCCTCGCACAGGCCGCAGAAGATGCAACGCGAGAAGTTGATGCGGAAGAACTCAGGGTACCAACGGCCGTCCTCGGTCTCGGCCTTCTGCAGCGAGATGCAGCCGACCGGGCAGGCCACCGCGCAGAGGTTGCACGCCACGCAGCGCTCCTCGCCGTCGGGGTCGCGGGTGAGGACGATGCGGCCGCGATAGCGCGGCGGCAGGTACACAGCTTCTTCCGGGTACTGCAGGGTGTCGCGCTTGCGGAACCCGTGGGAGAACACCATTGCCAGGCTGCGCAGCTGAGTGCCGGTGCCTTTAACGATGTCGCCGATATATTTGAACATGGGTCAAATCCTCACTGGGCCGCGACGGCTGGCGTGTTGTAAAGCACGATCGCAGCGGTCACCAGCAAATTGATCAGGGTCAGCGGCAGGCAGAACTTCCAGCTGAAGTCCATCACCTGGTCATAGCGTGGGCGCGGGATCGAGGCGCGCAGCAGGATGAACAGCATGATGAAGAACGCGGTTTTCAGCGCGAACCACAGGAACGGCACCTGCGGCAGGATGCCGAACGGGCCGTGCCAGCCGCCGAAGAACAGGGTCACCAGCAGCGCCGAGATGAGGATGATGCCGATGTACTCACCGACGAAGAACATGCCCCATTTCATGCCGGCATACTCGATGTGGTAGCCGTCGGCCAGTTCCTGTTCCGCTTCTGGCTGGTCGAACGGGTGACGGTGAGTCACGGCAACGCCAGCGATGAAGAAGGTGCAGAAGCCGAAGAACTGCGGAATGATGAACCACAGGTTCTGGGCCTGGTATTCAACGATGTCGCGCATGTTGAACGAACCCACCTGCACCACCACGCCCATCAGCGCCAGGCCCAGGAACACCTCGTACGAAACGGTCTGTGCCGACGCCCGCAGGCTGCCCAGCAAGGCGTACTTGTTGTTCGACGACCAACCGGCGAACAGTACGGCGTATACCGACAGGCCAGCCATGGCGAAGAAGAACAGCAGGCCGATGTTCAGGTCGGCAACGCCCCAGCCGGGTGTGATCGGGATGATCGAGAAGCCGATCAGCAGCGCGCTCATGGCCACGACCGGCGCCAGGGTGAAAATCATCTTGTCGACGAAGGGCGGGTTCCAGTCTTCCTTGAAGAACATCTTCAGCATGTCGGCGGCGATCTGGAACATGCCGAACGGGCCGACACGGTTAGGACCGTAGCGATCCTGCCACCAGCCCAGCAGGCGGCGCTCGACGAAGCTGAGCAGGGCGCCGCAGACCACTACGGCCAGCAGCACCACGATAGCCTTGACGACCTGGATGATCACATCGATCACTTCGGGGGTGAACCAGCTCATTGTGCTGCCTCCTGCAGGCCTTCTACGGGTGCACCGAAGATGGCAGGCGGAATGCCAGCCAGGCCTTTCGGCAGCGCGACCAGGCCTGCGCCCAGCTCTTCATTGATACGCAGCGGCAGGCGCAGGGCCACGCCAGCCACGTTCAGGCTCAGCAGCGCACCTTCGTTGACACCCAGGCGGTCGGCTTCGGACTTGGCCAGGCCGACGTAGGCGGCCGGAATACGCGTTTGCACCGGGGCGGCGCGCGAGGAGCTTTCTTCGCTGCCGAACAGGTGGAAGAACGGTACTGCAGTCCAGGTGCCGCGGGCCGGGTTGAAGGCGCCCGGGATGGCGTTGAACCAGTTCAGGCGATCGCCTTGCGATTCGATCAGGCGCACGCCCGGGTCACCGGCACGCAGGTGGCCACCGACCTCGTCCTGGAACTTGTTCCAGGCTTGCGGCGAGTTCCAGCCCGGCGACCAGGCGAACGGCACTTGCTGGCGCGGTTCGGCGGAGCCCGAGTAGCCTTCCATCGAGAAGGCGAACGCGGTGTCCTTGTCTTGCGGGGTGCGTGGCTCGTGCACGCTGATGTTGGCGCGCATGGCGGTACGGCCGGAGTAGCGCAGCGGCTCACGGGCAAGCTTCATGCCCTTGATGCGGAAGGCGGCGCTTGGCGCAGCGTTGACGATGCCGGCCAGTTGCGGGGCGGCTTCGGCGCAGGCGCTGGTGACGTGGTCCAACTGGGTCCAGTCGACCGGCTTGTTCAGCAGGGTGGCACGCAGGGCGTGCATCCAGCGCCAGCCTTCGTGGACCAGGATGCTGCTGTCCAGGTACTGCGGGTCGAACACCTGGAAGAAGCGCTGGGCACGGCCTTCCTGGCTGACCAGGGTACCGTCGCCTTCGGCGAACGAGGCCGCCGGCAGCACCAGGTGGGCGCGCTCCAGGGTCGCGGTGTGGGAGTGATCGGCGACGATCACCACCTTGGCTGCGGCCAGGGCAGCATCGACCTTGGCGGCCGCTACGCGGGTGTACAGGTCGTTTTCGACGATCACGATGGCGTCGGCCTTGCCGCTGATGACCGCATCCAGCGCGGCATCGACGGACTCACCGCCCAGCATGGCCAGGCCGAGGCTGTTGGCCTCAGGCACAACCAGGCTCAGCGAACCGTTCTTGTCGCGCAGCTTCAGGGCCTTGGCGATGTTGGCGGCGGCTTCGATCAGGGCAGGGTCGGCCAGCGAAGTACCGGCAACCACCAGCGGGCGCTTGGCCGCGACCAGGGCGTCGGCGATGCGCTGGGCCAGGGCCTTGGCTTCGTCGTCCAGGCCAGCAACGGCCGGGGCGCTCGGGTCGATGGCGTGGGCCACGGCGAAACCGATGCGGGCCAGGTCGGCGGGGGCTGCGTGCACGCATTCTTCGGCAACGTCGTCCAGCTTGGTTTCAGCCAGGGACGCGATGAACAGCGGGTACAGCGCGTGCTGGCCGATGTTCTTCACCGCAGCGTCCAGCCAAGGCTGCACTTTCATCGCCTCGGCCATGGCTTCGGCCTTGCCTTTGGTGGCCTGGCGTACGGCCAGGGCAACACGGGCGGCGGTCTGGGTCAGGTCTTCACCGAGCACGAACACCGCGTCGTGGTCTTCGATGTCACGCAGGGTCGGCACGGGCAGCGGGCTGTTGTTCAGCACGTTCAGGGCCAGGCGTACGCGGGCCAGTTCGCCTGCTTCCATGCCGGAGTAGAAGTACTCGGCGCCGACCAGCTCACGCAGGCCGTAGTTGCTTTCGAGGCTGGCGCGCGGCGAGCCGATGCCGACGATGGTGCGGCCGCGCAGCAGATCGGCGGCCTTGTCCAGGGCGGCGTCCAGGCTCAGCTTGGTGCCATCGGCCAGGCGTGGCTGGCGTGGGCGGTCGGTGCGGTTGACGTAGCCATAGCCGAAGCGGCCACGGTCGCACAGGAAGTACTGGTTGACCGAGCCGTTGAAGCGGTTCTCGATCCGACGCAGTTCACCGTAGCGCTCGCCCGGGCTGATGTTGCAGCCGCTGGAGCAGCCGTGGCAGATGCTTGGAGCAAACTGCATGTCCCACTTGCGGTTGTAGCGCTCGGAGTGGGTCTTGTCGGTGAACACACCGGTCGGGCAGACCTCGGTCAGGTTGCCGGAGAATTCGCTCTCCAGCACGCCGTCTTCAACGCGGCCGAAGTACACGTTGTCGTGGGCGCCGTAGACACCCAGGTCGGTGCCGCCTGCGTAGTCCTTGTAGTAACGCACGCAGCGGTAGCAGGCGATGCAGCGGTTCATCTCGTGGGCGATGAACGGGCCGAGGTCCTGGTTCTGGTGGGTACGCTTGGTGAAACGGTAGCGGCGCTCGTTGTGGCCGGTCATTACCGTCATGTCCTGCAGGTGGCAGTGACCGCCTTCCTCGCACACGGGGCAGTCGTGCGGGTGGTTGGTCATCAGCCATTCGACGACGCTGGCGCGAAACGCCTTGGACTCGTCATCTTCGATGGAGATCCAGGTGTCGTCGGAGGCAGGGGTCATGCAGGACATGACGATACGACCACGGGTGTCGTTCTCGTCGGTGTACTGCTTGACCGCACATTGCCGGCAGGCGCCAACGCTACCAAGCGCCGGGTGCCAGCAGAAATAAGGGATGTCGAGGCCGAGCGACAGACACGCCTGTAACAGGTTGTCTGCACCGTTGACTTCGAGCGCTTTGCCGTCTACGTGGATAGTGGCCATTGTTCAAAGTTCTTCGTTGGCCCGCGTGAGCGGGCGTGGCTAATGGAAATCTGTATGCCTGCGGCCCGCCTCGAATTGTTCGGGCCGGCCTGCAGGCTGGCGGGTGGCACGGACCACCCGCAGCTCATCTTGTTATGCGCCGACCACGATCGGCCCGCTCGGCACTGGCTTGGCCAGGTTCGGGCGCAGGGTGTCGGCAGCACTGGCTGGGGCGACACCGGCCTCGAATTCGGAGCGGAAGTATTTGATGGCACTGCCCAAGGGCTCGACGGCACCCGGTGCGTGAGCACAGAAGGTGCGGCCTGGGCCGAGGAAGTTGACCAGACCCAGCAGGGTCTCGATGTCTTCGGCGCGGCCCTGGCCGTTTTCCAGCGCGCGCAGCATCTTCACGCTCCACGGCAGGCCGTCACGGCAAGGGGTGCACCAGCCGCACGATTCGCGGGCGAAGAACTCTTCCATGTTGCGCAGCAGCGAGACCATGTTGACGCTGTCGTCGACCGCCATGGCCAGGCCCGTACCCATACGGGTGCCGACCTTGGCGATGCCGCCGGCGTACATCTGGGCGTCGAGGTGCTCGGGCAGCAGGAAGCCGGTACCGGCGCCGCCTGGCTGCCAGCACTTGAGCTTGAAGCCGTCGCGCATGCCACCGGCGTAGTCTTCGAACAGCTCGCGGGCGGTGACGCCGAACGGCAGTTCCCACAGGCCCGGGTTCTTCACCTTGCCGGAGAAGCCCATCAGCTTGGTGCCGTGGTCCTCGCTGCCTTCGCGGGCCAGCGACTTGTACCAGTCGTTGCCGTTGGCGACGATGGCCGGGACGTTGCACAGGGTCTCGACGTTGTTCACGCAGGTCGGCTTGCCCCACACGCCAACGGCGGCAGGGAAGGGTGGCTTGGAGCGTGGGTTGGCGCGGCGGCCTTCGAGCGAGTTGATCAGTGCGGTTTCTTCACCGCAGATGTAGCGACCGGCGCCGGTGTGCACGA
Source organism: Pseudomonas sp. 39004 (assembly GCF_028682155.1). Classification (NCBI taxonomy): domain Bacteria; kingdom Pseudomonadati; phylum Pseudomonadota; class Gammaproteobacteria; order Pseudomonadales; family Pseudomonadaceae; genus Pseudomonas; species Pseudomonas sp. 39004. Next base: position 6,263 of record NZ_JANIAG010000067.1, on the reverse strand, counting down.
ACAGCTCGAAGTCGAAGCCCGAACCGAGGATGTTCTTGCCCAGCAGGCCTGCGGCCTTGGCTTCGTCGATGGCGCGGTTGAGGTTCTTCGCTGCGGTGGTGTATTCGCCACGCAGGAAGATGTAGCCGCGGTAGGCCTTCAGGGCGCGGGCGCTGATCAGCATGCCCTCGACCAGCAGATGGGGCTGTTGCTCCATCAGCATGCGGTCCTTCCAGGTGTTCGGCTCCATTTCGTCCGCGTTGCACAGCAGGTAGCGGATGTTCATGGATTCGTCTTTGGGCATCAGGCCCCACTTCACGCCAGTGGGGAAGCCCGCACCGCCACGGCCCTTGAGGCCGGAGTCCTTGACGGCCTGGACGATGTCGTCCTGCGACATCTGCGCCAGTGCCTTGCGGGCAGCGGCGTAGCCGTTCTTGGATTCGTACTCGGCAAGCCATACCGGCTCGCCGTCGTCACGCAGGCGCCAGGTCAGTGGGTGGGTTTCGGCCGAACGCGCGATGCGGTTGGCCGGGCCGAAGGAAGTAATGGTCATACGTAACCCTCCAGCAGTTTGGAAACGCCAGTCGGCTGCACGTCGCCAAAGGTGTCGTCGTCGATCATCAGCGCCGGGGCCTTGTCGCAGTTGCCCAGGCAGCACACCGGCAGCAGGGTGAAACGCCCGTCTGCGGTGGTCTGGCCGAGGCCGATGCCCAGTTCGCTCTGGATCTGGCTGACCACGGACTCGTGGCCGCCGATGTAGCAGACCATGCTGTCGCACACGCGGATGATGTGGCGGCCGACCGGCTGGCGGAAGATCTGGCTGTAGAAGGTGGCCACGCCTTCGACGTCACTGGCAGGGATGCCCAGCACTTCGCCGATGGCGTGAATGGCGCCGTCCGGCACCCAGCCACGTTCCTTCTGGACGATCTTCAAGGCTTCGATGGACGCCGCGCGCGGGTCCTCGTAGTGATGCATCTCGTGCTCGATGGCCGAGCGCTCGGTTTCGCTCAGGGCGAAACGGTCTGTCTGGATAAGCGTGCTGTTCATGCTTAGCGGTCCACGTCAGCCATAACGAAGTCGATACTGCCCAGGTACGCAATGAGGTCGGCGACCATGCTGCCTTTGATCACCGAAGGGATCTGCTGCAGGTGCGGGTAGCTCGGGGTGCGGATCCGGGTGCGGTAGCTCATGGTGCCGCCATCGCTCGTCAGGTAGTAACTGTTGATGCCCTTGGTCGCTTCGATCATCTGGAACGACTCGTTGGCCGGCATGACCGGGCCCCACGAGACTTGCAGGAAGTGCGTGATCAAGGTTTCGATGTGCTGCAGGGTGCGCTCTTTCGGCGGCGGCGTGGTCAGCGGGTGATCCGCCTTGTACGGGCCTTCCGGCATGTTGCGCAGGCACTGGTCGATGATGCGGATACTCTGGCGCATCTCTTCGACACGGACCATGCAGCGATCGTAGGCATCGCCGTTGTGGGCCAGCGGCACTTCAAACTCGAAGTTCTCGTAGCCGGAGTAAGGGCGCGCTTTACGCAGGTCGAAGTCGCAACCGGTGGAACGCAGGCCGGCACCGGTAGTGCCCCATTCCAGCGCTTCCTTGGTGTTGTACGCGGCAACGCCGACGGTACGGCCCTTGAGGATGCTGTTCTGCAGGGCGGCCTTGGTGTACTCGTCGAGGCGCTTGGGCAGCCAGTCGACGAAGTCCTTGACCAGCTTGTCCCAGCCGCGCGGCAGGTCGTGGGCGACGCCACCGATGCGGTACCAGGCCGGATGCAGGCGGAAACCGGTGATCGCTTCGATCACGGTGTAGGCGCGCTGGCGGTCGGTGAAGGTGAAGAACACCGGGGTCATGGCGCCGACGTCCTGGATGTAGGTACCCAGGAACAGCAGGTGGCTGGTGATGCGGAAGAACTCGGCGAGCATGATGCGAATCACGTCGACCTTCTGCGGCACCTTGATGCCGGCCAGTTTTTCCACCGCCAGTACGTACGGCAGGTTGTTCATCACCCCGCCGAGGTAGTCGATACGGTCGGTGTAGGGGATGAAGCTGTGCCAGGACTGGCGCTCGGCCATCTTCTCGGCACCACGGTGGTGGTAGCCGATGTCCGGCACGCAGTCGACGATCTCTTCACCGTCCAGTTGCAGGACGATACGGAACGCACCGTGGGCAGACGGGTGGTTGGGGCCCAGGTTGAGGAACATGTAGTCCTCGTTGGCGCCCTGACGCTTCATGCCCCAGGCTTCCGGGTTGAAGCGTGCCGATTCCTCTTCAAGCTGCTGCTTGGCCAGGGTCAGGCTGTAGGGGTCGAACTCGGTGGCACGGGCTGGGTAGTCCTTGCGCAGCGGGTGTCCTTCCCAGGTGGGCGGCATCATGATGCGGCTCAGGTGTGGGTGGCCGGCAAAGTCGATGCCGAACATGTCCCAGACTTCGCGCTCGTACCAGTTGGCGTTTGGCCAGATGCCGGTCACGGTCGGCAGGTTCAAGTCGCCTTCGCTGAGCGACACCTTGATCATCACGTCGCTGTTACGCTCGATCGACATCAGGTGGTAGAACACGCTGAAGTCGGCGGCCGGCAGGCCACGGCGCTGGGTGCGCAGACGCTCGTCGACGCCATGCAGGTCATACAGCATGCTGTAAGGCTTGGCGACACCGCGCAGGAAGCTGAGCACCTCTTTGAGCTGGGCGCGCTTGACCCACAGCACGGGCATGCCGGTGCGGGTTTCCTGGGCGACGAATGCTTCGGCGCCAAAACGGTTGTTCAGTTCGACGACCACATCCTGGTCGTCAGCCTTGTAGGGCGGAATGAAAATAGCGTTGTCCGCTGTCATGGTCTCGGTCGCTTTGGGTCAACGTTAAGAATGAAGCCAGGCCGCCGGCTCCTTGGGGAGCGGGCGGCAGGTCGCTGGATCAGACTTCGTCGGGGCTGCGCAGGTTGGTTACTGCAATGCGCTGCTCACGACGCAGGTCTTTCTGGGCTGGCATCTCGGCACGGTAAATACCTTGATCACCAACAACCCAGGAAAGCGGGCGTCGTTCTTGGCCGATCGACTCCTGCAGCAGCATCAAGCCTTGCAGGAAAGCCTCAGGGCGTGGCGGGCAGCCAGGCACATAGACATCCACGGGGAGGAACTTGTCGACCCCCTGAACGACCGAGTAGATGTCGTACATGCCACCGGAGTTGGCACACGAACCCATGGAGATGACCCACTTCGGCTCGAGCATCTGCTCGTACAGGCGCTGAATGATCGGCGCCATCTTGATGAAGCAGGTACCGGCGATGACCATGAAGTCGGCCTGACGCGGCGAGGCCCGGATGACTTCGGCGCCGAAGCGGGCGATGTCGTGGGGCGCCGTGAAGGCCGTGGTCATTTCCACGTAGCAGCAGGACAGGCCGAAGTTGTACGGCCACAGGGAGTTCTTGCGACCCCAGTTGACCGCGCCACGCAGCACATCTTCGAGTTTCCCCATGTAGATGTTCTTGTGGACCTGGTCCTCTAGCAGCTGATCGGTGACGGTTTCCCGTTCACCGACCGGGTACTGCTCGTTGGGCGCATCCGGATCGATTCTGGTGAGATTGTATTGCATTGCCAAAGCCTCATTGTTTCAGCTTCGCTTGCCGCTTGCGGCGACCTTCGGGAGCCCAATCAAGTGCCCCGACGCGCCAAAGGTAGACAAGACCTGCCAACAGAATTGCTATGAAAACGAGCGCTTCGACGAACCCGGTCCAGCCGCTTTCGCGGACGGACACAGACCATGCAAAGAGAAAGAGGGCTTCGATATCGAAGATCACGAACAGCATCGCGACCAGATAGAATTTTGCAGACAGGCGCAGGCGGGCGCTGCCGACGGGCAGCATGCCGGATTCGAAGGGTTCGTTCTTGGCGCGGCCCCAGGCCTTGCTACCGAGCAGGCTGGACAGGCCGAGCATGAAGGCGCACAGGCCGACGACACCCAAAAGGAAGATGGCAAAGCCCCAGTTGTGGGCGATGAGTCCTGCCGAATCGGACATGCTAGAGATCCTTATACAGAGACCCAGCTCTGCAGTCTGAAATAAGTAGAGCGGCGACTTGGTGTCGCACGTGCAGTGACCAAATGTCGCAGCTGAATCAATCGCGCTGATTTTATGGGTAAACCCGGTGCAAGTAAAATTTCTGTCGCAAATTTATTCGTAGGATTAAGAACAAAAGGCACTCGTAAATGGCTGAAAGCCTTGATATTCGGGCATTGCGTGTGGTTTTGTTAATTATGTTTCTTGCGACTGGTAACGAATTACAAGTTTCGGAATGATAATTAATATCATTTGACCTGATGCCATGTAATTTGGCTGTTCTGTACCTTGTAAAGTTCATCTGGCGAGTCCCCCTACTTGCAAATGCGAAAGACTCCTGTTCTAGCAGCTTCCGACACTGCGCGCACGCTCTGGGTCAATACTTTATCGGTTGAGCGGTGACTGGCTGATGAAGCAATCGCCCACTGGCCGAGCCAGTAGGTGAGGATGATCAGGTACGGCGCGGCGGCGAGCGGGCTGACGAAGCGGTCGATGCCGATCAGGCTGTCCGAGAGCACGAACAGGCCGGCGCCGATTGCGGCCAGCCCGCCACAGACCAGGGCGCGCCAGAGCATGGCGCTGATGGCCAGGGCGTACAACGCGACAGGGACCAGCAACGGGCCGAGGCCGTGGCTGGCAAGTACGCCCAGCAGCACGATGCCGGTGATGGCGCTGGCTATCAGAGCGGGCAGGGCGGGGCGCAGGATGATGCCGCAATAGGCGCGCAGGTAGGCCAGGTGGGCACACAGGAAGGCGCCCAGGCCAAACACGAACAGGTCGGCGGGGACAGCCAGCAGTATGTCGCCGACGACCGAGAAACCCAGGCCGATCGAGATCCACCTGCCATACGGTGTGGCGGGGGCGCCGCGCAGCCAGGCGATAAGCGCCAGGACGGGAACGGGCTTGGCCAGCAGGGCGAGCAGGGTGTTGTCGCTGGCCAGTGCATATATATAGAGGGCGGCGGCGGCCAGGGCCAGAATCATCAGGTGGCTTGGACGAGGCATGGGCGGTCCTTGCTGCTGTGCTGCCTCTAGCATAGACCTGATCCTGGGGTTTGTTGGTGATGCCTTTGGATTGTGTTAGGGCTGGCATGGGCTTGGCGAAAGGAATGCGGCGCCTGTGAGATCGAGCGCCGCCCGCGCGGCGCTCGATCTGCGCAACACCACAAAATTCAAACCGGTCACCTCGCCGCCCTGACGCAATCGCGCTTAGAACACCTTAAATGTCGGATTTAACCCCTTCCTTGTAGGCCATTTCCCAAACATACTCCTGCCGCGCATTTTCCGTTGCCGCTGCTCTGGCAGCGCTCTAGTCTCGGCCTGTCGTTGCTCATCAACGATACAGCTTTGACAGGCTGTGACGGTAAATCGTATGCGGTTCGCCATTATGGCGGCTGTACGTGCGGGCACGCTTGCGTGCGCCGGAACTTTACGATTTCCGCCGGTCTGTCAACCCACGTACAGCTGCCACCCAACTGTTTGACAGCAGGCAGGAGGCGGCACCGATAACGGTAAATCGAAATGTTGAAAGTCGTTCCAGACCCACCCCACAACCCCCATTCCCTCGAAGACACCCTGATCCAGGCCACCGACTACGCACTATGCGCGGCCACCGTGGTGCATCAGGCGTTGCTGCTTCAGCCCAGATCACCGGCATCGATCCTGATGATGACCTCGATGCACGAACTGGAGGCGCTAAGGGCTTTGCTTGAGTCGGCCTGGGTTCAGGTGCAGATGCCCGTAGAGCCCAGGACTTCGCACTAAGGCTGCTTAATGTGTTGTGAGGGCCGGCCCCTTCGCGGGTAAACCCGCTCCCACAGGATCACCACAGGCTTCAAGACGTGCACAGTATCTGTGGGAGCGGGCGTGCCCGCGAAAGGGCCGGCCCAGGCATTAGAGAATTTTCAGGGAATTGAACAATGACAACAGAAGACACCCAGCTCACCGTCGGCAAGACCACTTTCAATCAAGGCGAAAACGGCACCCATCCACTGTTCCGCATCGAACCCGGCATCCCCTGTCGGGACGCCCGCGAGCAGTCGTCGGAGTTGATGGGCTATGTCCGTGAGCTAACCATCACTGGCCTGATGGAAGAGAAGCCCATGATGATCTGGGCTGCTCACTACCTGAGTGCAATGGCCAAGGCGCTGATGGATGACGCAGAACTGGGCATGAAGCACTGACATACCGCAGGCCTGCACGATCCCCCCTGTAGGAGCGGCCTTGTGTCGCGA
>NZ_JANIAG010000066.1:0-28150 GCF_028682155.1 Pseudomonas sp. 39004 | reverse complement strand
CTCGATCTTCCAGCCACAGCCCCCTCAAGGCATGCACCAGCATTCACACTCCCCGAAAGCCTCCCGCAAGCTAATTTCTTCCCCTGCCCATCCGTTCCCCTGTGTACATCCGGCCGCCGTGCGCTGCCCGCCGACGTTCGCGGAGCAGCCGGCCCGACTTCACCAGACACTGGCAGGAACACCCCATGACGGACGCCTTCGAACTCCCGCTCTCGCTGGTCCAGGCCCTGGCGCAACGCGCCGCGCAGACCCCGGACAAGATAGCCCTGCGCTTTCTGGCCGATGCTCCCGGCGAGCAGGCCGTGCTCAGCTACCGGGACCTGGACCGCCGCGCGCGCACCATCGCCGCTGCCTTGCAGGCCCGCGCAGGGTTCGGCAACCGTGCGGTGCTGCTGTTCCCCAGCGGCCCGGACTATGTCGCGGCGTTCTTTGGCTGCCTGTATGCCGGCGTCATCGCCGTGCCGGCGTATCCCCCAGAGTCCACGCGCCACCATCACCAGCAACGCCTGCTGTCGATCATCGACGATGCCGAGCCGCGCCTGCTGCTGACCGTGGCCGCGCTGCACGACAGCTTGCAGGGCCTGGACGCGCTGGCGGCGGCCAATGCCCCCGCGCTGCTGGCGGTGGATGGCCTTGACCCGGCCCTGGCCGATGCCTGGCAAGAGCCTGCTCTGGCCGGCGATGACATCGCCTTCCTCCAGTACACCTCAGGCTCCACCGCGCTGCCCAAGGGCGTGCAGGTCAGCCATGGCAACCTGGTGGCCAACGAGCAACTGATCCGTCACGGTTTCGGCATCGATGTGAACCCCGACGACGTCATCGTCAGCTGGCTGCCGCTGTACCACGACATGGGCCTGATCGGTGGCCTGCTGCAGCCGATCTTCAGCGGCGTGCCCTGCGTGCTGATGTCGCCCGGCTACTTCCTCGCCCGGCCACTGCGCTGGCTGCAGGCAATCAGCGAATACGGCGGCACCATCAGCGGCGGCCCCGACTTCGCCTACCGCCTGTGCAGCGAGCGGGTCAGCGAGGCCTCCCTGGCGGGGCTTGACCTGAGCCGCTGGCGCGTGGCCTATTCCGGCTCCGAACCGATCCGCCAGGACAGCCTGGCGACCTTCGCCGACAAGTTCCAGGCCTGTGGCTTCGACCCGCACAGCTTCTTCGCCAGTTATGGCCTTGCCGAGGCGACCCTGTTCGTCAGCGGCAGCCGCCGCGGCCAGGGCATCGGCGCGCTGGAGGTGGATGCCGAGGCCTTCGCCGCCAACCGCGCCGAACCTGGCAGCGGCAGTGTGCTGATGAGCTGTGGCTACCCGCAGCCAGGGCATGCGGTGCGCATTGTCGAGCCGCAGCGCCTGGAAGTGCTGGGCGACAACTTGGTCGGTGAGGTCTGGGCGGGCGGCCCGAGCATCGCCCTGGGCTACTGGCGCAACCCCGAGGCCAGCGCCCGTACTTTCGTCGAAATGGACGGCCAGACCTGGCTGCGCACCGGCGACCTGGGTTTCATGCGCGATGGCGAAGTGTTCGTTACCGGGCGCTTGAAAGACATGCTCATCGTCCGCGGCCAGAACCTCTACCCGCAAGACCTGGAAAAAACCCTGGAGCGCGAAGTCGATGTGCTGCGCAAAGGCCGCGTAGCGGTGTTTGCCGTGGACCATCAGGGCGAGGAGGGCATCGGCGTGGCGGTGGAAGTCAGCCGCAATGTGCAAAAAGCCATCGAGCCCCAGGCGCTGATCAAGACCTTGCGCCAGGTCATCGCCGACGCCTGCCGCCAGGCGCCGGCCGTGGTCCTGTTGCTCAACCCGGGCGCACTGCCCAAGACCTCCAGCGGCAAGCTGCAGCGCTCGGCCTGCCGCCAGCGCATGGACGATGGCAGCCTGGACTGTTACGCGCGCTTCCCGCAGGCCAGCGAGCAGCACCCCAGCGGCGCGCCGGCCGACGACCTGCAGGCGCGTATCGCCGCCGTGTGGCGTGATGTGCTCAAGGTCGAAGCCGTGGCGGTGGACGATCACTTCCTGCTGCTGGGCGGCAACTCCATCGCGGCCACCCAGGCCACAGCGCGCCTGGCCGATGAGCTGGGCATCAACCTGAGCCTGCGCACCCTGTTCGAAGCCCCGCTGCTGGGTGAGTACAGCGCCGCTGTGGCGGCGATCGTTGCCGAAGGAGGGGCACAATCGGCCGGCATCGCCACCCTCGAGCGTGACCAGTCGCTGCCGCAGTCACTGGCACAGAACCGCCTGTGGCTGCTCTGGCAACTCGAGCCGCAATCGGCGGCCTACAACATCCCGGCCGGCCTGCACCTGCGCGGTGAACTGGACGTCGTTGCACTGGAGGCGGCCTTCCAGGCCCTGGTCGCGCGCCATGAATCCTTGCGCACAGTCTTCAGCGAAGAGCACGGCCAGGCCCGGCAGCGGATCCTGGCACAGCAGCCGTTCAGCCTGCATCGCCTGGACCTCGAAGGCCAGGCGCCCGCGCAGGTTGCAGCATGCCGCGAGGAAGAGGCCCAGCAGCCGTTCGACCTTGGCCAAGGCCCCTTGCTGCGCGTGACCCTGGCGCGCCTGGACGATGACGAGCATCAGCTGTGGGTGACCCTGCACCACATCGTCGCCGACGGCTGGTCGCTGAACATTCTGCTCGACGAATTCGCCAGGCTGTACGCTGCGCACTGCCAAGGCCATGCAGCCGACCTGGCGCCCCTGCCACTGGGTTACGCCGACTACGGCACCTGGCAGCGGCAATGGCTGGCCGACGGTGAAGCCGAACGCCAGTTGCATTACTGGAAGGCCAAGCTGGGCGATGCATTGCCGGTGCTCGACCTGTGCACCGACCAGCCCCGCGCCAGCCAGCGTGACAAACGTGCAGCACGTTACAGCCTGAAAGTGCCGGCCAAACTGACCGAGGCACTCAAGGGCCTGGCCCGCGAGCAGCAGGCGAGCCTGTTCATGGTGCTGCTGGCCGGCTGGCAAGGTGTGCTGCACCGCTACAGCGGCCAGGCAGACATCCGTGTCGGCGTGCCCAATGCCAACCGCCCGCGCCTGGAAACCCAGGGCCTGGTCGGCTTCTTCATCAACAGCCAGGTGCTGCGTGCGCAGCTGCATGGCCGCTTGCCCTTCGAACAACTGCTGGCCCAGGCACGCCACGCCACCCTCGAGGCCCAGGCCAACCAGGACCTGCCTTTCGAGCAGCTCCTCGAAGCCCTGCCAGAAGCCCGCGAACAGGGCCTGTTCCAGGTCATGTTCAACCATCAGCAGCGCGACCTTTCGGCCTTGCGCCGCTTGCCTGGCCTGCTTGCCGAAGAGCTGCCCTGGCACAGCCGCGAAGCCAAGTTCGACCTGCAGCTGCACAGCGAAGAAGACCATCAAGGCCGCCTGACGCTGGCCTTCGACTATGCCGCCGAGCTGTTCGAGGCCAGTACCGTCAAGCGCCTGGCCGCTCACCTGCTGGCGTTGCTGGAGCAAGTTTGCGCCCAGCCGCAACTGGCACTGGGCGAGGTGCAACTGCTCGATGAGCACAGCCGCGCGCAGGTGCTCGGCTGGGGCCAGGCAGCCGCCGCGGCGCCCGAGCGCCTGCTGGTCGAACAGCTCAACGAGCAGGCTCGGCTGACCCCACAGCGCACTGCGCTGGCCTGGCAGGGCGGCAGCCTCGACTATGCCGAGCTGCACCAGCAGGCCAACCGCCTTGCCCATTACCTGCGTGACAAAGGCGTTGGCCCCGATACCTGCGTGGCTATCGCCGTCGAACGGTCGCCGCAGTTGCTGGTCGGCCTGCTGGCCATCCTCAAGGCCGGCGGCGCCTACGTGCCGCTGGACGTGGACTACCCGGCCGAGCGCCTGGCCTACATGCTCGGCGACTGCAACGCCAGCCTGCTGCTGAGCCACAGCGCCTTGCTGGGCAAGCTGCCGCAGGTCGAAGGTGTCAGCGCCATTGCCCTGGACCAACTGCACCTGGACAGCTGGCCCAGCCATGCCCCAGGCCTGCACCTGCACGGCGACAACCTGGCCTATGTGATCTACACCTCGGGTTCCACCGGCCAGCCCAAGGGCGTGGGTAATACCCATGCCGCCCTGGCCGAACGCCTGCAGTGGATGCAAGCCACCTATGCGCTGAACGACAGTGATGTGCTGATGCAAAAAGCGCCTATCAGCTTCGACGTCTCGGTGTGGGAGTGCTTCTGGCCGCTGATCACCGGCTGCAAGCTGGTGCTGGCTGGCCCCGGCGAACACCGTGACCCCCAGCGCATCGCTGCGCTGGTGCAGCAGCATGGCGTGACCACGCTGCACTTCGTGCCGCCGTTGTTGCAAGTGTTCGTGCAGGAGCCGCAGGCCGCAGCCTGCACCAGCCTGCGCCGGCTGTTCTCCGGGGGTGAGGCATTGTCCGCGACCCTGCGTGACCGTGTGCTGCAAGTGCTGCCCCAGGTGCAGTTGCACAACCGCTACGGCCCGACCGAAACCGCCATCAACGTCACCCACTGGCACTGCCAGGCCGAAGACGGCGAGCGCTCGCCGATTGGCCGCCCGCTGGGCAACGTGCTCTGCCGCGTGCTGGACGATGAGCTGGAGCTGACTGCCCCCGGCGTGCCGGGTGAGCTGTACCTGGGCGGCGCGGGCCTGGCCCGTGGCTATCTGGGCCGCCCGGGCCTCACCGCCGAGCGCTTCGTGCCCCAGGCCGACGGTGACGGCCAGCGCCTGTATCGCAGTGGCGACCGTGCCCGCTGGCAAACCCAGCTCCAGGCGCTGGAATACCTCGGGCGCCTCGATCAGCAGGTGAAGGTTCGCGGTTTTCGCGTCGAGCCTGAAGAGGTCCAGGCGTGCCTGTTGGCGCAGCCTGGTGTCGAGCAGGCGCTGGTGCTGATCCACAAGGATGCGCTGGGTGCACAGCTGGTCGGCTACTACAGCGGCGCGGCCGAGCCTGCCACCCTGTTGGCCGCTCTGGCCGAGCAACTGCCGGCCTACATGGTCCCGGCGCAACTGATCGCGCTGGCGCATATGCCTTTGGGCCCGAGCGGCAAGGTCGATCGCAAGGCGCTGCCAGCCCCAGTGTGGCAACAGCGCGAGCATGTGGCGCCGCAGAGTGCGTTGCAGCAACAGGTGGCGGCGATCTGGTGTGAAGTGTTGAACCTGCCGCGTGTCGGCCTGCAGGACGACTTCTTCGCCCTCGGCGGCCATTCGCTGCTCGCCACCCAGATCGTTTCGCGAACCCGCCAGGCGTGCGATGTCGAGCTACCGCTCAAAGTCCTGTTCGAAGCCAGCGAGCTGGGCGCCTTCTGCGCCGAGATCGCGCGCATCCGTGATGCCGGCGAGCGTAACCTGCAAGGCGAGATCGCCCGCGTCGACCGCCGCCAGGCCGTGCCGTTGTCGTACTCGCAACAGCGCATGTGGTTCCTCTGGCAGATGGAGCCAGACAGCCCCGCCTACAACGTCGGCGGCATGGCGCGCCTGCGTGGCACCCTGCACGTGGACGCCTTCGAGCGTGCGCTGCAGGCCCTGATCGTGCGCCACGAAACCCTGCGCACCACCTTCCCCAGCATCGACGGCGCAGCGTACCAGTGCGTGGCCGAAGACAGCGGCCTGCAGCTTGGCTGGCACGACTTCAGCGCCTTGCCCGCCGAGGCCCGCGAGCAACGCCTGCAACAGCTGGCAGACGACCAGGCGCACCAGCCGTTCGACCTGGAGCGCGGGCCACTGCTGCGCGCCTGCCTGGTCAAGGCCCAGGAGCGTGAGCACTACTTTGTGCTGACCTTGCACCACATCGTCACCGAAGGCTGGGCCATGGACATCTTCGCCCGCGAACTGGGCGAGCTGTACGAAGCCTTCGTCGATGATCGCGAGTCGCCCCTGGCGCCGCTGCCGGTGCAATACCTGGACTACAGCGTGTGGCAGCGGCACTGGCTGGAAAGCGGCGAAGGCGCGCGCCAGCTGGCCTACTGGAAAGCCCGCCTGGGCGATGAGCACCCGGTGCTGGCATTGCCCACCGATCGCCCGCGCCCGGCAGTGCAGAGCCACCGTGGCGAGCTGTACCGCTTCGAACTCGACCCGGCGCTGGTGGCCCGTGTGCATGCCTTCAACAGCCAGCGTGGGCTGACCCTGTTCATGACCATGACGGCCACCCTGGCGGCCTTGCTGCACCGCTACAGCGGCCAGCGTGACCTGCGCATCGGTGCCCCGGTGGCCAACCGCATTCGCCCGGAAAGCGAGGGGCTGATCGGCGCCTTCCTCAACACCCAGGTACTGCGTTGCGAGCTGGATGGCCAGATGACCGCCGCCGCGCTGCTGGAGCAGATGCGCCAAGCCGCCATCGAAGGCCAGTCGCACCAGGACCTGCCGTTCGACCAGTTGGTCGAAGCCCTGCAACCGCCGCGCAGCAGCGCCTACAACCCGCTGTTCCAGGTCATGTGCAACGTCCAGCGCTGGGCGTTCCAGCAAAGCCGGGAGCTGGCCGGCATGCAGGTCGACTACCTGGTCAACGACGCCAGCGCGACCAAGTTCGACCTGTACTGGGAAGTCACTGACCTCGATGGCCGCCTGGGCTGCTGCCTGACCTACAGCCGTGACCTGTTCGACGCGCCGCGCATCGCGCGCATGGCTGAACACTGGCAGCAACTGCTGGCCGGCCTGCTGGACGACCCGCAACAGCGCCTGTGCGAGCTGCCGATGCTGAGCCCCGACGAGCAACAGGTGCTGGTTGGCCAGTTGCAGGGCGAGCAGCATGGCGCGCTTGACCAGACCTTGCACGGCCTGTTCGCCGCCCAGGCTTTGCGCACGCCGCACGCGCTGGCGCTGACCTTCGCCGGCCAGCACCTGAGCTACGCCGAGCTGGACCAGCAGGCCAACCGCCTGGCCCGTGCCCTGCGCGAGCGCGGGGTCGGCCCGCAGGTGCGCGTCGGCCTGGCCCTGGAACGTTCGCTGGAAATGGTCATCGGCTTGCTGGCCATCCTCAAGGCGGGCGGTGCCTATGTGCCGCTCGACCCGGAGTACCCGCTCGACCGCTTGCGCTACATGATCGAAGACAGCCGTATTGGCCTGCTGCTCGGCCAGCGCGCGCTGCTAGAAACCCTTGGCGAGCTGCCTGAAGGTGTGGCCCGCTGGAGCTTGGAAGACGATGCGTCCAGCTTGTCGGCCTTCAGCGATGCCGCGCTGGATAACCTCAACCTGCCGCAACATCAGGCCTATCTGATCTACACCTCGGGCTCGACCGGCAAGCCCAAGGGCGTGGTGGTCAGCCACGGTGAAATCGCCATGCATTGCCAGGCCGTGATCGAGGCCTTCGGCATGCGCAGCGACGACTGCGAGCTGCACTTCTATTCGATCAACTTCGACGCCGCCAGCGAGCGCTTGCTGACGCCGCTGCTGTGCGGTGCCCGCGTGGTGATCCGCGCCCAGGGCCAGTGGGGCGCTGAAGAGATCTGCCAACTGGTGCGTGAGCAGCAGGTGAGTATCCTGGGCTTCACCCCAAGCTACGGCAGCCAGTTGGCCCAGTACCTGGCGGGGCAGGGCGAGCAGTTGCCGGTGCGCCTGGTGATCACCGGCGGTGAAGCGTTGACCGGCGAGCACCTGCAGCGCATTCGCCAGGCGTTCGCGCCGCAGCAGTTCTTCAATGCCTACGGCCCGACCGAAACCGTGGTCATGCCGCTGGCCTGCCTGGCCCCGCAAACGCTGTCGGCCGACTTGGGCAGCGTGCCGATCGGCCGGGTGATTGGCGCCCGCAGCGCCTACATCCTCGACGAAGACCTGGCCCTGTTGCCACAAGGCGGTATCGGCGAGCTGTATGTCGGCGGTGCCGGCCTGGCCCAGGGGTATCACGACCGCCCGGGGCTGAGCGCCGAGCGCTTCGTCGCCGACCCGTTCTGTGCCGAGGGTGGCCGGCTGTACCGCACCGGTGACCTGGTCCGCTTGGGCACCGATGGCTTGGTCGAGTACGTCGGCCGTGCCGACCAGCAGGTGAAGATTCGCGGCTTCCGTATCGAGCTGGGCGAAATCGAAAGCCGCCTGCAAGCGCATGCAGAGGTCGACGAGGCCGTGGTGCTGGCCCTCGACCTGCCGGGTGGCAAGCAACTGGTCGGTTACCTGGTGTGCAAGCAGGCCGGTGCCGGCAGCGAGGCCCAGGCCATGCTGCGCGAAGCGGTCAAGGCCGATGCCCGCCAGCACCTGCCGGACTACATGGTGCCCGCTCACCTGGTACTGCTCGACAGCTTGCCGCTGATGGGCAACGGCAAACTCGACCGCCGCGCGCTGCCGTTGCCGGACCTGGAGCAGGCGCGCCAGCATTACCAGGCCCCGACCAATGAGGTGGAGGCGCAACTGGCGCAGGTGTGGTGCGATGTGCTCAACCTTCCCCGCGTCGGTGTGCAGGACAACTTCTTCGAACTGGGTGGCGACTCGATCCTGTCGATCCAGGTGGTCAGCCGTGCCCGCCAGCTGGGCCTGCAGTTCACCCCGCGCGATCTGTTCCAGCACCAGACCATCCAGACCTTGGCCTCCGTGGTCAGCCTGAGCGCCGCGCCAAGTGGCATCGAGCAAGGCCTGCGCCAGGGGCACAGCGGCCTGACGCCGATCCAGCACTGGTTCTTCGACAGCGAGGTGGCCCAGCCTCAGCACTGGAACCAGGCAGTGCTGCTGCAGGCGCGCCAGCCACTGGACGCTGCGGCACTGAAGCAGGCCCTGGCCGCGCTGGTGCAGCACCACGACAGCCTGCGCCTGCGCTTCAGCCAGGCCAGTGGCCGCTGGCAGGCCGAGTATGCCCAGCCTGCCCCTCAGCAGTTGCTGTGGGCCGCGACGGTCGCCGACTTCGATGACTGCCAGGCGTTGTACACCGACCTGCAGCGCAGCCTCGACCTGGAACAAGGCCCGCTGCTGCGCGCCTTGCTGGTGACGGACGGGCAGGGTAGCCAACGCCTGCTGCTGGCCATCCATCACCTGGTGGTCGATGGTGTGTCCTGGCGTGTGCTGCTCGAAGACTTGCAGGCGCTGTACCGGGGCCAGCCGCTGGCGGCCAAGACCCATGCCATGGGCGACTGGGCTGCGCGCCTGGCCAGCTATGCCGGCAGCGACTCGCTGCGCGACGAGCTGGACTGGTGGCACGGCCAGCTCGGCACTGTGCGCCACGAACTGCCGTGTGATCACCCGCAGGGTGGCAACCTGCACCGCCACGCCCGGACCCTGGCCATCGGCCTCGATGCAGAGCAGACCCGCCAGTTGCTGCAACAGGCGCCGGCGGCCTACCACACCCAGGTCAACGACCTGCTGCTGACGGCCCTGGCCCGCACCCTGTGTCGCTGGAGTGGTGACGCTGAAGTGCTGGTGCAGCTTGAAGGCCACGGCCGCGACGGGCTGTTCGAAGACATGGACCTGACCCGCAGCGTGGGCTGGTTCACCAATGCCTACCCGCTGAGCCTGCGCCCGGTGCTGGGTGAAGACGAGGCCGCGCGCGCCAGCTCGATCAAACGGGTCAAGGAGCAACTGCGCCAGGTGCCGCACAAAGGCCAGGGCTATGGCGTGCTGCGCTACCTGGCCGACGAGGCCGGGCGTGAACGCATGGCCGCGCTGCCGCAGGCCCGCATCACCTTCAACTACCTGGGGCAGTTCGACCAGCAGTTTGACGCCGACGCGCTGTTCCAGCCGCTGGATGCAGCGGCTGGCCTGGCCCATGACCTCGATGCAGCGCTGCCCAACTGGCTGAGTGTCGACGGCCAGGTCTATGCCGGCGCCCTGCAGTTGCGCTGGACCTACAGCACTGAACGCTACGATGAGCAGACCATCGCCACCCTGGCCGAAGGCTACCGCCAGGAGTTGCTGGCGCTGGTCGGCCATTGCCTGGCCGACGGCAGCGGCAGCTTCACGCCGTCCGACTTCCCGTTGGCGCACCTGACCCAGGAGCAGATCGACAGTTTGCCGGTCGCCGCCGCCGAGATCGACGACGTCTACCCGCTGACGCCGATGCAGGAAGGCATGCTGCTGCACACCCTGCTGGAGCCGGGCACCGGCATCTACTACATGCAGGACCGTTACCGCATCAACAGCGCGCTCGACCCCGACCGCTTCGCCCAGGCCTGGCAGGCGGTAGTGGCGCGGCATGAGGCTCTGCGCGCATCGTTCAGCTGGAACGCCGGCGAGGCGATGCTGCAGATCATCCACAAGCCAGGCAAGACTGCCGTGGATTATCAGGACTGGCGCGGCCTCGACGACAGCGCCCAGGAAGCGCGCCTGCAAAGCCTGCACAAACAGGAGCGCGAGGCCGGTTTTGACCTGCTCTGTGAAGCACCCTTCCACCTGCGCCTGGTGCGGGTTGCCGATGCGCGCTACTGGTTCATGATGAGCAACCACCACATCCTTATCGATGCCTGGTGCCGTTCGTTGCTGATGAACGACTTCTTCGAGGTCTACCAGGCCCTCGGCGAAGGTCGCCAGGCCCAGTTGCCGGTGCCGCCGCGTTACCGCGACTACATCGGCTGGCTGCAGCGCCAGGACCTGAACGAGGCGCGCCAATGGTGGCAGGCCAACCTGGCCGGCTTCGAGCGGGCCACCGCGGTCCCCAGTGACCGCCCGTTGCGCCACGACCACGCCGGTGACGGGATGGTCGTCGGCGACTGCTACACCCGTCTGCAGGTCAGTGACGGTGTGCGCTTGCGTGAACTGGCCCAGGCCCATCAGTTGACCATCAACACCTTCGCCCAGGCGGCCTGGGCCCTGGTGCTGGCACGCTACAGCGGCGACCGCGACGTGGCCTTCGGGGTCACCGTGGCCGGGCGCCCGGTGAGCATGCCGCAGATGCAGCGCACCGTCGGGCTGTTCATCAACAGCATCGCCTTGCGCGTGCAACTGCCAGCGGCAGGCGAGCGCCGCAGTGTGCGCAGCTGGCTGCAAGGCTTGCTCGAGCACAACATGCAAGTGCGCGAATATGAGTACCTGCCGTTGGTGGCGATTCAGGAATGCAGCGAGCTGCCCAAGGGCCAGCCGCTGTTCAACAGCTTGTTCGTGTTCGAGAACGCGCCGGTGGAAACCGCAGTGCTCGACCATGCCCAGCACCTCAACGCCAGCTCGGACTCGGGCCGTACCCACACCAACTTCCCGTTGACGGCGGTGTGCTACCCGGGTGATGACCTGGGCCTGCACCTGTCGTTCGACCAGCGCTACTTCGACTACCCGACCGTCGAGCGCTTGCTGGCCGAGTTCAAGCGCCTGTTGCTGGCACTGGTGCAGGGTTTTGAAGGGGAGGTGAGCGACCTGCCGCTGCTGGGCGCCGAAGAGCAGCGTTTCCTGTTGGAAGACTGTAACCGCACCGAGCATGCCTATGCCCTGGAACAGAGCTATGTCGAGCAGTTCGAGGCGCAGGTCGCCGCCCACCCGCAGCGCACCGTGGCACGCTGTCTGGAAGCGTCCTATGACTACGCCGGCCTGAACCTGGCGGCCAACCGCCTGGGCCATGCCTTGATCGGCGCGGGCGTCAGCGTCGATCAGCCGGTTGCGCTGCTGGCCGAGCGCGGCTTGCCGCTGCTGGGCATGATCGTCGGCAGCTTCAAGGCCGGTGCCGGTTACCTGCCGCTGGACCCGGGCCTGCCGGTCGCACGCCTGCAGCGCATCGTCGAACTCAGCCGCACGCCGGTGCTGGTGTGCAGCGCCGCTTGCGCCGAGCAGGGTCGCCAGTTGCTGGATGAACTGGGTGGCGTGGCACGGCCGAAGCTGCTGGTGTGGGAAGACATCCAGGCCAGCAACATCGCCAGCCACAACCCCGGTATCCACAGCGGGCCCGACAACCTCGCCTACGTCATCTACACCTCGGGCTCCACCGGGTTGCCCAAAGGTGTGATGGTCGAGCAGCGCGGCATGCTCAACAACCAGCTGAGCAAGGTGCCTTACCTGGCCCTGAGCGAACAGGACGTGATTGCCCAGACCGCGTCGCAGAGCTTCGATATTTCGGTCTGGCAGTTCCTTGCCGCACCGTTGTTCGGCGCCAGGCTGGAGATCGTGCCGAATGCCATCGCTCATGACCCGCAGGGCCTGCTGGCGCATGTGCAGGCCACCGGCATCACCGTGCTGGAGAGCGTCCCGTCGCTGATCCAGGGCATGCTGGCCAACGATCATCAAAGCCTCGATGGCCTGCGCTGGATGCTGCCGACCGGCGAGGCGATGCCGCCGGAGCTGGCCGCGCAATGGCTGCAGCGTTACCCGGCGATCGGCCTGGTCAATGCCTACGGCCCGGCGGAGTGTTCGGACGATGTGGCGTTCTTCCGGGTCGATGTCGAATCGACCCGCGGCAGCTACCTGCCGATTGGTACGCCGACCGACAACAACCGCCTGTACTTGTTCGGCGAGGACCAAACCTTGGTGCCATTGGGCGCGGTCGGCGAGCTGTGTGTCGCCGGCACCGGTGTGGGCCGTGGTTATGTCGGCGACCCTGTGCGCACGGCCATGGCCTTCATCCCGCACCCGCATGGCGCACCGGGCGAGCGCCTGTACCGCACTGGCGACCTGGCTCGGCAACGTCCGGACGGTGTGCTGGAATACGTGGGCCGCATCGATCATCAGGTGAAGATCCGTGGCTACCGCATCGAGCTGGGCGAGATCGAAGCGCGCCTGCACGAGCAGCCAGAGTTGCGCGATGCCGCGGTGAGCGTGCAGGAGGGCGTCAACGGCAAGCACCTGGTCGGCCACCTGGTGGCGCATCAGGGCGTCAGCGCCGATGCGGCGTTGCTCGAACAGGTCAAGCAGCGCCTGCGCGCTGCGCTGCCGGAGTACATGGTGCCCTTGCACTGGGGCTGGTTCGACAGCCTGCCGCACAACGCCAACGGCAAGCTCGACCGCAAGGCGCTGCCGGCCATTGAAATCGGTGGCCAGCACAGCCAGGCCTATGAGGCGCCGCGTGACGAGCTGGAAGCGGTGTTGGCAGGCATCTGGGCCGACGTGCTCAAGGCCGAACGGGTGGGGGTGCACGACAACTTCTTCGAGTTGGGTGGGCATTCGCTGTTGGCGACGCAGATTGCCTCGCGGGTGCAGAAGCAATTGCAGCTCAATGTGCCGCTGCGGGCGATGTTCGAGTGCAGCACCGTGGCGGAGTTGGCGGTGTACGTGCAGGGGCTGCAGGGCAGTGCGCTGGATGATGACAAGGTTGACCGGCTCAGTGACCTGATGGCGGAGCTGGAGGGGTTGTAGGGGGTGTAGGGGTTTTGGGTAGGCCGTGAGTTTTGTTGGGCGGCGCAGATCGAGCGCCGCCACCTAATACCCACGGCATGCACTACCGCTTGCCGAGTATCTTCCCCAGCATCTCCGGCCTTGGTGCCCCTTGCTGGCTCTGCAGGTTGCCCTGCTCATCCTGATAGAAGATCGCCGGGGTTGCTTGCAACCCCATTTCCTCCATCAACGCCATGTTCCCTTCCAGCTGCTTCTGCACTGCCTCCGGCACTTTCTCCAGCGCCTTGAGCGAACTGGCCTTGCCGGCCTTCTCGTGCTGTGCCAGCGCCTTGGCCGGGTCCTTGGCCGCCAGCAACGCCGCCGACTTGCCCGGGCTGTCCTCGCGAATGATGCCGACCATGATATGGCGCAACTGCACCTTGCCCGATTCCACCCATGGCCGCGCCTGCTGCCAGAACATATTGCAGTACGGGCAGTTGGGGTCGCTGAACAGGTAGACGATGCGTGGCGCATCGGCCTTGCCATCGGCGATCCAGGCGGTTTTTTCCATCTTCGCCCAGATGGCCTTGCTCATCGGCCCGTAGACCAGCTTGTCCAGCGGGGCGGCGCTGAGGTCCTGGCCTTGTTCGTCGAACAGGCTGCCGACCAGCACATGCTTGCCGTCAGGCGTCAGGTACAGGGCGATGCCGTTGTTCTGGTACTCGGCGGCATAACCGCGCAGGCCATCGGGGGCATCGAAGCTGCCCTTGATCACGGCGCCCTTGGCTTGCAGTTGCTGGATCGCCTTGGGCAGCGCTTCTTCGGCGTGCAGCGGCGGGGCGGCCAGCAGGGCCAGGGACAGGGGCAGCAGTGCAGTCAATCGCATGTCAGTTTCCTTGTGCGGCAGGGGTGGGCGCGGCGGCCCGGTCGAAAGGTTCCAGGGCGTGGCGCAGGCTGGCCCGTGACAGCTCGCCTAGGTGGCTGCCGATCAGCCGCCCGTCACTGTCGTAGAACAGCGTGGTGGGCAGGGCCATCGAGCCGACCCGTTGGGCCAGTTGGCCGGCGCCGTCGAACAGCACGTGGGTCAGGCTCAGGCCGGTGGTGGCGAGGAAGGTGCTGACGTTCTCGGGCGTCTCACCCTGGTTGACGAAGAGGAAGGTTACGTGGGGGTAGTCACCTTGGGCCTGTTGCAGCACCGGCATTTCGCGCCGGCAGGGCGGGCACCAGGTGGCCCAGATGTTGATGACCAGTGGCTTGCCACGGTAGCTGTGCAGCGCCACGGGTTGGCCGCCGGCGTTGCGCAGGCTCAGCTCAGGCAGCTCGGTGCCTTTGCTGTACAGGTGGCCGCCCAGGCTGCTGAGGCCCCAGAACAGCGCACCGCTGAACAAGGCCCAACCCAGCGGGCGGCGCAGGCCCGGGTGTCGCCAGCCTTGCCAGAGCGCGCCGAGCACGATGCCGGCAAGGCCGGACCAGAACAGGAAGCCGCCGTCGCGGATGTCGATGACTTGTACCAGGTCATCGCGGTACATCGGCCAGTAGGCCACGACGAAGCCCAGGCGCGCGCACAGCACGCCAATCAGAAACAGGTTGAAGAGTGCCGACTCCGGGCTTTCGCCGCCGCGGCGGGCGACCCACCAGCCGACCACGCTGGCGATCACCAGGGCGGTGAGCATCAGCAGGTGGTTGAGGGCCATGGTCAATGGCCCGAGGGTTACGGTCAGCATCAGCCTTGGCTCCTGGTCTGGGTCCAGTGTTGCAGGAACGCGGCAGCATCCACTTCACCGGTGATGCGCCGCGCGCGGCGTTCGTCGCCTTCCGGGCCGACCCAGATGATGCTGGGCGGGCCGGGTACCTGGTAGCGTTGCAGCAGTGCCTGGCTGGCCGGGGTGTCGGCGGTGACGTCCAGGCGCAGCAGGTGCACGCCGGCCAGGCCGGCGTGTACGTCGGCACGGGCAAACACCTTCTTTTCCATGACCTTGCACGACACGCACCAGTCGGCATAGTAGTCAAGCATCACCCATTGGCCACGGGCCTTGGCGGCGTCCAGCTCACGTTGCAGGTCCTCGGGGCGGCTGACGGTCACGAATGCATCCTCTGCCGGTTGCACCGACGCAGGCCCGCTACCCCCGGCGAACGGCCGCAAGGGTTGCCAGAGGTCATCGCCCCCGGCTGCTGCACCGACCAGCAATAGCCCGCCCCACAGCGCGCCCAGCAAAGGCAGCGCACGCAGCGCAGGCATACGCTGCAGGGCCGGCCATGCGGCCCAGGCCAGGGCGATCAGCCAGGCGCCGCTCAGGGCCAGCAGCAGGGCCTGTGGCAGCAGGCTGCGCACGGTATACAGGGCCATGGCCAGGAACACGAAGCCGAACACGCCCTTGACCAGGTTCATCCACGCGCCTGGTCGCGGCAGGTAGCGATTGCCCAGCGTGACCAGCAACAGCAGCGGCACGCCCATGCCCAGGCCCAGGCTGAACAGCACCAGCGCGCCATGCAGCACGTCGCCGCTCTGGGCGATGTACAGCAGCGCCCCGGCCAGCGGCGCGGTCATGCACGGGCCGAGCAGCAGGCCGGAGAGCGCCCCGAGCAGCGCGGCACCGTACAGGTTGCCGCCACGGGTACCTTGCCCGGCGCGGTCGAGACGGTCGCGCAGGGCGGCGGGCAGCTGCAGCTCGAAGGCGCCGAACATCGGCAGCGCCAGCACCACGAACAATGCCGCCAGGCTGCCCAGCAGCCAGGGTTGCTGCAACCAGGCCTGCAGGCTGGCGCCGAGCAGCGCCGCCACCACGCCCAGGCCGGCGTACACCAAGGCCATGCTCAGCACGTACACCGCGGCCAGTAACCAGCCGCGTCGGGCGCTGGCGCCATTGCCCAGTACCAGCCCGGCGAGAATCGGCAGCATCGGCAGCGAGCAGGGGGTGAAGGCCAGCAGCAGGCCAAGGCCGAAGAAGGCCAGCAGGCCCCACGCCAGGTTGCCCTGTTGCAGGTTGCTGGCCAGGGCCTGGTCGCTGGCCTGATCGGCGGCCGGGGTCACGCTGCCACCCAGGTCGATGGCGGTGGTCTGCGGCGGGTAGCACAGGCCGGCGTCGGCGCAGCCCTGCCAACCCAGGCGTAGCTGGCCTTGTGCGTTGGCGGGGATCAGCAGTTCGAGTTGGTCGCGGTACACCGCACTGTCGCCGAAGAATTCGTCGTGGTGGTTGAGCGCAGGCGGCAACTGCGGCTGCTGCTCGGCGGGCAGGCCGTCGAACTTCAGGCGCTTCTGGTAAAGGTAGTAACCTTGCTTGATCTGGAAGAACAGACGCATCTGGCCATCGGCCTGGCGGTCGTGGCTCAGCACAAACGCCTGATCGACCGGCAGGAAGTCGGGTTTGACGTCGAACGGGTTGGCTTGCAGGGGGCCGGCCAGCAGCAGTGTCAGGAACAGAAAGAGGGCGCGCATGTCTTCGCCTTGGCAGTACGTTGAAGTGGGCCATGCTGGCCTGGGTCGATTAACCCAAGGTTAACCCGGTCCTACATCCCCCCCAAACGCACGCGCCAGGTCCATAATCTCCACTTAATCCACCCGTGGTGCAGTATCTGCCTCACCCAACCCGGAGCCCCACCATGCACGTTCTGCTCTGCGAGGACGATGACCTGATCGCCAGCGGCATCTGCGCCGGCCTCACCGCCCAGGGCCTGACCGTGGACCGGGTCGCCAATGCTGCGGGTGCACGGGCGATGCTCCAGGCGGCGCAGTTTGATGTGATGATCCTCGACCTCGGGCTGCCCGATGAAGACGGCCTCAAGCTGCTGCGGCGCCTGCGTCAGCAGGGCGAGACGTTGCCGGTGCTGGTGCTCACGGCGCGCGATGCGGTCACCGACCGGGTCGATGGCCTGCAGGCCGGCGCCGACGACTACCTGCTCAAGCCGTTCGACCTGCGCGAGCTGGCAGCGCGCCTGCACACCTTGCTGCGCCGTGTGGCCGGGCGGGCGGTGAATGCCATCGAGCATGGGCCGCTGCGTTATGACCCCAGCAGCTGCGAAGCGACCCTGGCCGGCCAGCCGGTCGACCTTTCCCGCCGTGAGCAGGCGCTGCTCCAGGCCCTGCTGCAGAACCCAGGGCGGGTGCTGTCCAGCGAACAGTTGAAAGATTGCGTGTACGGCTTCAGTGACGAGGTCGAGAGCAACGCCCTCAATGTGCATATTCACCATTTGCGCCGCAAGCTCGGTAACAGCATCGTCGAAACCGTGCGTGGCCTGGGCTACCGGCTTGGCCCTGCGCAGGCACCGGAAGAGGTTGCGCCATGAGCCTGCGGGTACGCCTGAGCCTGATCCTGGGCAGCGCCTTCGTGATCATCTGGGTACTGGCTGCCGCATGGATGCTGCGCGACCTGCGCCAGCAGATGATGTTTTCCCTCGACCAGCGCCTGGTGGCTTCGGCGCGCATGGTTGCCGGGCTGATCGACCAGTTGCCGCAGCCATTGGCGGCCAAGGGCGAGGATGCGCATTTTTCCGCCGACCAGTTCAGCGTGCCGGATGGCATGGCCTGCCAGGTGAGCTCACTGCGGGGCGAGATCCTGGCCAGCAACCACAAGCATGACGGGGCGATGGATGATCAGCGCAGCGGCTTCCGTGACCAGACCATCGACGACGCGTTGTGGCGTACGTTCACCTACAACCACGGAGATGTGCGCATCACCACCGCCGACCGCCACATGGAGCGCGAGGCCCTGAACCAGTCGATCCTGCTGGCAGCCTCGGCACCGGTGCTGATGGCGTTGCTCGGCAGCCTCGGCCTGTTGTGGATCGGCCTGGGCAAGGGCCTGGAGCCGCTCAATAGGATGCGCGACGCCCTGCGTCGGCGGCGTGCCGACAGTGTCGAACCCTTGCAGGTGGCCGGCATGCCCAGCGAGCTGCAACCGCTGCTGGAAACCCAGAACCAGTTGTTCCTGCGCATTGCCCAGACCCTCGAACGCGAGCGACGCCTGACCGATGACGCGGCCCATGAATTGCGCAGCCCGCTGACGGCGATCAAGACCCACCTGCAGGTGGCGCGCATGACCGATGGCGCGGTGCGCGAGCAGGCGCTGGAGCATGCCGAACAAGGTGCCGACCGCATGCACCGCACGCTCGAGCAACTGCTGATGCTGGCGCGTGTCGAGGGCAGCCTGTCGTTCGAGGATGGCGTGCAGTGCAGCGCCGAGCAGGTCGCCCGGCAGGCGGTGCAGGATGCCGGCGGCGGCGACAACCGGCGGATCGTGCTGCGCCTGCCCGAGCAGGCCACGCAGATCTACCTGGGCATGCCCGCGCCGCTGGCGGTCGCGGCCTTGCGCAACCTGCTGGACAACGCCTTGCGCCATGGTGGCGAAAGCGCGGTGGAGCTGGAAGTGCAGATGGCTGACGGCCAGGTGGGCTTCATGGTGCGTGACCACGGGCCGGGGATTGCCGACGACGACTTGCAGCACCTGACCGAGCGGTTCTGGCGCAATGGCCAGAGTGGCGGGTGTGGGCTGGGCTTGGCGATCGTCCAGGCGATTGTTCAGCGTTGCGCCGGCACCTTACGTTTCGAC
Source organism: Pseudomonas sp. 39004 (assembly GCF_028682155.1). Lineage (NCBI taxonomy): Bacteria > Pseudomonadati > Pseudomonadota > Gammaproteobacteria > Pseudomonadales > Pseudomonadaceae > Pseudomonas > Pseudomonas sp. 39004. Next base: position 9,507 of record NZ_JANIAG010000066.1, on the reverse strand, counting down.
AGCCGCAGCGATGGCTTGCGCGTGCTGTTGCAGGCACCTACCCGCCCCCCATCTCCCGACAAACCCTCCCAGCATCCCGTAACGAACCCTAAAAATCCCGCAACAACCGCTAAATCCTCCCGGCGCTGAAGCGTTTCCCAAGCGACAACTACCCGCACACATCTGCTTACAGGGGCGTGGCGGGGCACTTTCGCTTGCTTGCGAGGATCTACCATGTCGACCGCTACCCGCCTTGCCCAGGTCTTGCCGGCCAGTGCGCCGCAACCCCTGTACGAGTTCAACGATTCGCCGTTGCTGCAACGCCAGCAGCAACAGGAATCCAACGCCCGCAGCTACCCGCGGCGTATTCCACTGGCGCTCAAGCGCGCCCGTGGCATCCATGTCGAAGATGTCGAAGGCCGCCAGTTCATCGACTGCCTGGCCGGCGCCGGCACCTTGGCCCTGGGCCATAACCACCCCGTGGTGATCGAGGCGATCCAGCAAGTGCTGGCCGACGAACTGCCGCTGCACACCCTCGACCTGACCACGCCGGTCAAGGACCGCTTTGTCCAGGACCTGTTCGGCGTACTGCCCGAAGCGCTGCGCCGGGAAGCCAAAGTGCAATTCTGCGGCCCGACCGGCACCGATGCTGTTGAAGCGGCGCTCAAACTGGTGCGTGGCGCCACCGGGCGCAGCACCGTGCTGGCCTTCCAGGGCGCCTACCATGGCATGAGCCAGGGCGCGCTGAGCCTGATGGGCAGCCACGGGCCGAAACAGCCGCTGGGTGCCCTGCTGGGCAACGGGGTGCAGTTCATGCCGTACCCCTACGACTACCGTTGCCCGTTCGGCCTGGGGGGCGAAGCCGGGGTCAAGGCCAACCTGCATTACCTGGAAAACCTGCTGCTCGACCCTGAAAGCGGCGTGCCACTGCCGGCAGCGGTGATCCTCGAAGTGGTGCAGGGCGAAGGTGGCGTTGTGCCCGCCGATATCGAGTGGCTCAAGGGCGTGCGACGGATCACCGAGCAAGCCGGCGTGGCGCTGATCGTCGACGAGATCCAGAGTGGCTTTGCCCGCACCGGGCGGATGTTCGCCTTCGAGCATGCCGGTATCGTGCCGGACGTGGTGACCTTGTCCAAGGCCATCGGCGGCAGCCTGCCGCTGGCGGTGGTGGTGTACCGCGACTGGCTGGACACCTGGAAGCCAGGCGCCCATGCCGGCACCTTCCGTGGCAACCAGATGGCCATGGCCGCAGGCTCGGCGGTGATCCATTACTTGGTCGAGCATCACCTGGCCGAGCACGCCGAGGCCATGGGCCAGCGCCTGCGCCAGCACTTGCTGCACCTGCAGCGGGATTATCCGCAGTTGGGCGATATCCGGGGCCGTGGGCTGATGCTCGGGGTAGAGCTGGTCGACCCGCACGGCCAACGCGATGCCCTGGGGCACCCTGTGGCCAACCGCGAGTTGGCGCCCAAGGTTCAGCGTGAATGCCTCAAGCGTGGCCTGATCCTGGAGTTGGGGGGGCGCCACGGTGCAGTGGTGCGCTTCCTGCCACCGCTGATTATCAGTGGCGAGCAAATCGACGAGGTGGCGCAGCGGTTTGCCGAGGCACTGAAAGCTGCGGTCTGACACATGCCGGGGCCGCGTTGCGGCCCCGGCAATGGCTCAATCTAACGTGCGTCCAGCCCGCCAATAGCCCATCAACGTCAGGCAGTCCCGCGGCAGCCCACGTTCCTTGATCAGGTACCGCCGGATATCCATCACCGTCGCCGACTCACCCGCTACCCAGGCGTGAAAGGCGCTGTTGCTGGTAGTGCTGGCCTGCTCCCACAAGATGCGCGTGTCGATGTCCACTTCTTCCAGCTTCAGCCGGGGCGCTGCGCTCCCATTCGGCAGGCTGGCCAGTTCGCGTACGGCATGTTGCATGGCCTGGCCATGGCCGCAATGCAGCAGTTCACGGGGTAGCCAGTGCAGACGCGTGGCGGTGCCATGGTGCAACGCCAGGCAGTCGGCCTCCAAGGGCACCTCGATGAAAGCTTGCACGGCAAGCTCGGGCTGTACGTCGGCCAATTGCTCGAGGATACCGGCGATGGCCGGCAGTGCCGTTTCGTCCCCGACCAGCAGCACCTCGCGTACCCCCTGCGGCGGCTTCCATTCATAACCCCCGGGGTCGCCGGCGTAGGCCAAGTTGGGGGCGACCATCTGCAGGCCGTCACCCACCTGGGCCTGGGTGGCCCAGGCCGAGGCGGGCCCGTTGACGCCATGCAGCACGAAATCGACATCTACCTCCAGGGCTTCCCGGCGCAAGTTGCGAATGGTGTAGGTGCGCATGGGTGGGCGTTGGGCCGGCGCCAGTGCACTGTGCGCGGCTTTCCAGTGGGTGTCGTTGGGCAGGCTGGGCAACGAGCCATCGGCGGCCGGGAAGAACAGCTTCACGCGCTGGTCGGGGGCCAAGGTGGTCATTTGCGCGACATCGGGGCCGGTGAACACCAGGCGCGTCAACGACGGGCTGAGGCTGATGCGCCGAGCCAGCACCAGGTCGAATATGCGATAGGCGCTGGTGCTCGGCGAGCGGCCCTTGATCAGCCGGCGCAAGCCATGCTGCAGCGCCTGGGACAGGCGGGTGGGGGTGGCCATGCGGGCGTCCTCTTGCAAGCGGGTTTCTCTAGAAACGAGCCGACGCCACCGCAAATTAACCCCCGCAAGGGCGGCTACCAGCCGCGCCCGGAGTTCACCCAGAAGTTCACCGACAACGAGGTGGATACCGACTCCACCTGATGGAACCAGCCTTCAGGCAGGAACAACAGGTCCCCGGCCTGCAGCACCACGCGCAGGAAGGGCACCGCGCGCGCCGCCGGGAAGCGTTGGTAGTCTGGCGCGTCGGGGTTGAAGTCGCAGCCGTCAAGGCCCCCTTTGGGGCTGGTCGACCAGGTGCCCAGCGCTGCCCGGTGGTGAGGTGCGGCGAGGATGAACGACTTCTGGCCCCAGACTTGGGCGAACAGGTTGTCGGTGTCGTCGCGGTGCAGGGGCGTCAGGGTACCCTTGGGGCCGATCCAGATGCGGGGCGAGATGAAGCGCTGACGCTCGAAGTAATCCGGAAAGCGGATCAGTGTCAGGAGTTTTTCCGGGACGATGTTGTTGCCCATGTAGGCCGGTGTCTCGCCAGGCTTGGCCGGTTTGTCCAGCGAAGCGATGAAGTCGGCCATGGAGGTCGAGCGGAAGTCGCGGTCGGTGGAGAAGGTTTTCTTGACGTAGTCGCCATGCCGGGTAATGCCCTGCAGCTCGGCGAAATGCTCGAGCGAAGCCTCGCGGCCCATGCTGAACAGTGGCCAGTCCTGCAGGGCGTCGCTGAGTACCACAGGGGTGCCATGCAGCAGAAACTCGCTTTGAAAGCGCGACAGCGGCATGTCGGCCCGGGCTATGCGCAGCACCTCGCGCTGCACTGGCAGCGCCGCCGAAACCCGTTCGCTGAGGCGCGCCGGCGTGGGGTAGCGCTGGTTCATCGCCACCTTGGCCGGCGCCGCACCTTTGCGGGCGTTGTTGATGATCTGCGGCAGCAAGGTAGCCAGGCCCATGTTGCCGGTGATTTTCAGGCGTGCGCTGGCGAACAGCTCCTCGACATTGGCCGTGCCGCCCATGATGCCGAGGAAGTCGCGCTCGGCCACTTCGATGGTGACATCCGGGGTGCTGTGCCGGCCCGCGCCCGTGCGGCTGGTGTCGCGCACTTCCGACCAGAAGGCTCGGTCCTGGCCGAAGACGAACTGGAACACGCCTTCGATGCCGACGGCATGGGCGTTGGCGAACAGTTTGCTGAGGATGCTCTGAAGGTCCACGGTTAGCCTCTGACGGGGTTTCGTTGTGCAGGGATAACGAGTGTGTCCGTCGTCGATTTAGCCGTGCCTGCCGCTAATTTTCGCGGGGCCTTCTACGTTCCGTAGGGATAGCCGAGTCACATTGTTCAAGCAAGGATCCAACATGGCATTGCACCCTGATCTGGCGGGTTTTCTGGAGCTGGTCGAATTTGGCCGGTTGACGGGCAGAAGCCTGCCCATGCACGCGATGGACGTGGCCCAGGCCCGGGCGGAGTTCGAGGGCAGCTCGCAAGTGCTCGACCCCAGCCCGCCCGGCAGCCTGCAGGTGAGCGAGCTGAACGTTCCGGCGCGTGATGGCGCCACCCTGCCAGCGCGGCTATACCGCACGGGCGACGCGGGCGGTGCTTTGCAGCCGGTGATTTTCTACCTGCACGGTGGCGGCTACGTTGTAGGCAGTCTCGACTCGCATGATTCGGTGTGCCGCCGTCTGGCTGCCATGGGCGAGTTCGCAGTGTTGGCGGCGGATTACCGACTGGCACCGGAGCAGCCGTTTCCGGTGGCGCTGCACGATGTGTTGGATGCCGCCAATTGGCTGGCCGAACAGGCGTCAGCGCTTGGGCTGGACAATCGCCGAGTGGTGCTGGCGGGGGACAGCGTCGGCGCCAGCCTGGCTGCGGTGCTGGCCATCACCGCCGTCGAACAGCCCGAGGTGTTGGCGTTCAAGCCGCTGGCGCAGTTGTTGTTCTATCCGGTGACCGATATTTCCTGCCAGCGCGAGTCCCATCGGCAACATGCCGAGGGCTACCTGCTGGAAACGCCTACCTTGGAGTGGTTCTACCAGCACTATGCGCCGCAGCCGGAGCAGCGCCTGGACTGGCGCGTGTCGCCCTTGCTGTCGACGCTGCGCGCGCCGTTGGCGCCGGCTTATCTGTTCGTGGCCGAGTACGATCCGTTGCATGACGAAGGGATTGCCTACCGTGATTGGTTGGTAGCGGGCGGGACCGAGGTGACGTTTGCCCGGGTCGAGGGGCTGACCCATGACTTTTTGCGCATGTCGGGGATTGTTGGGCAGGTGGGCGGTATCTATCAGGATGTGGGACGTTGGCTGGAGGGGGTTGGGGATAAGGTTTGAGATTGCCGGGGGGCGCTTTGCGCCCCTTCCTGCAGCTCAGCGCACCCGCCGTCCCAGTACATCGACCAGCCGGTCGATCTCGGCCTCTGTATTGAGCAACCCAGGCGCGGTACGCACCACCGGCCCGGCATCACGCGACACCGCATCGACGACAATGCGCTGGCTGTTCAGGTACCCAGCCACGTCATCCGCCTCCTGACCCTTGACCCTGAAGAAGGTGAAACCTGCCGAGTAATCAGCGCTGCGGGGCGTCACCAGCTCGACCGCCTCAAGCGCCTCCAGGCGTTGCTTGAGGTAATCGTTGAGCCCATGAATACGCGCCTGGACCTTCGCCTTACCCTGCTGCAGGTGCAGTTCGAACGCCTTGCCCAGCGCCCAGCGGTGCTCGAAGGCATGGTAGCCACCGGGGGTCATCACGGTGGCGAAGTCTTCATTCTCGGAAAACGTGGCGATGGTCGGGTTCAGGTGCTTGAGCTCGGTGGAGGCCGCGCAGATGATCCCGGTGCCGCGTGGCCCGAACATCCACTTGTGGGTGCCGGCGATGAAGTAGTCGCAGTTCAGGTCGGCAAAGCGCACGTCCTCGACGCCGAAGCCATGCACGCCGTCAATCACATAGATAATTTGATCGCGCTCGTCGCGCTGGCGATTGACCTCGCGCACCAGTGCGCCGATCTCGCCGACAGGCAGCTTCACACCGCTGCCCGAATGCACCCAGGTCATGCCCAGTACGCGGGTCTTGGGGCTGATGGCCGTAGTGAGGGTGCCCAATACCTGGTCAGTGCTGACCAGAGCGGGGTTTTCGAACAGGCGCAATCTGCGCACCGGCGTGCCATCGCGCGCGGTGCGAAAGCCCAGGGTATGGCGCGCCGCCGAATGCTCGTGCACGGTGGTGAGGATTTCCTGCCCCGGCGCAAGCTTCAGGCCGCCATAGATCAGGCCCAGGCCTTCTGTGGTGCTGCCGGTCAGGGCGATCTGCCGAGGGTTCACTTCCAGGTAGCGGCCCGCCCACTCGCGCACGGCGGCTTCGTGCTTCCACTCCGCCTGGCTGTCCCAGTCGACCATGCGTGCCGGGTGCCGGTCGAAGCTCGCGCGCAGGGCTTCGATGGCCTCGCGCACGGGCTTTGGGTGTGAGGTGATCAGGAAGTTGGCGAAGTGCGCGTACTCCGGGTCCAGCTCGAACAGGCTGCGAAAGCCTGCCCAGGCGTCGCCACCTGCAGCTGGCGAGGCGGCGTGTGCGCCCGGCAGCCACTGGCTGGCCAAGGGCAGGGCGGCGGCCAGGAGGCCTGCCTGCTTGAGAAACGTACGGCGATGGTTCATGAAGGCACTCGCAGGCTTATCGGGACGAGGTGGTGGCGGGTTGTGCGGCGTGCTGCACCTGTTCCCACACGCGCAGGAAGTTGCCGCCCCAGAGCTTGGCGATATCGGCCTCGGAAAAACCGCGGCTGATCAGCTCGGCGGTCACGTTGCGCGCTTCGCTGGCGTCGTGCCAGCCGTCAATGCCGCCGCCTTCGTTGAAGTCCGAGCTCAGGCCCACATGGTCGATGCCCACCTTGCGCACCGTGTAGTCGATGGCGTCGCCAAAGTCCTTGAGCGTGGCCGGTGGTTCTTCGTCGAGGATCCCGTACAGCGCGTTGGCGTACTGGCCCACTTTCTGTTCGGGCCAGCCGGCGATGACCGGGTCGCCCGGCATCAACGCGTAGTTGAGGTTGGCCAGTGGCGGCAGGTCGTAGCGGGCGCGCAGGTCGTTGAGTTTGCCCTGGGTCTTGGGGCTCAGCGGCTTGAGATAGGTTGAAAACGCCACCAGCTGGATCACCCCACCGCTGTCCTTGATCAGTTGCATCTCCTTGTCGGACAGGTTACGGGCGATATCGACCATGGCCCGCGGGGCCGAATGCGAAGCCACCACGGGCGCGCGGCTGAGGCTGATGGCCTGGGCCAGTGCCTTGCTCGACATCTGCGACACATCGATGATCACGCCCAGGTCGTTGAGCCGCTGCACGGCACGTTTGCCGACCGGCGAAAGGCCGTCCAGGGCATCGGCGGTGTCATTGAAGAACGGCAGCGGGCGCGAAGAGTCGGCCCAACTGTTGTTGCCCACATAGCTGAAGCCGAACATGCGCACGCCGCGTGCGGCCCAGCGGTCCAGCTGATCGACGTCGTCGCCCAGGGCATAGGCATTGAGCATGCTGAGGAACACTGCGAACTTGCCCTCGCCATGCAGGCGCCGCATGTCTTGCGGGGTGTAGGCGATACCGACCTGCTCGGGGAAGTCGCGGACCATGGCGTCGATGGCGTTGTAGCGCACTTCCTGGGTGTGGCGCGCGGCTTCGACGAAGCCTGCGGTCGGCCGGTGCGGGCCATCGTCGCCGGTCCAGGATTCGGGCCAGGCGAAGATGGTCAGTGCGGCGCCGGACAACCGCCCGCGGGCGGCCTTGGCGAGGTCGAAGCGGCCGTTGCCGTCTTTGTCAGCCTCGCTGCCTTCGGTGCCGAAGGTCAGCGGCAGGGTGACATGGCTGTCGAACGAGATGATGCGTTCCTGCAGGTCGTTGGCCTGGCGCACCACTTCTCTGGAGTAGCCTGCCGGTGTGTTGAAGTAGTGCCAGGCGGCAAAACCGGCACCTGCGGTCACGGCCGTGGCCAGGCTGATAAACAGGGCTTTCTTCCAGCGTGGAGTCGTCATCTTGGTCTCAGTAGGTTCACCGTCGAGGGATGGGCACAGAGGCCGCCGCTACCTGGAGTGAACGAGCCTGCCGTGTGGAAATTTAGCCAGCCACGGCGGCTCGTCTACGCCAGCAACGGTAAATTTTGCGGTGTGTACAACGTTCTAGCCTTGGACGGGCCGTGCTCCATGGCCGCAATCAATGCACAGGTAGTTGCAATGACGATTTCTCGACGTGGGTTCATCGCCGGTGTGGCATTGACGGGCGCGGTGGTGCCCGGTGCGTGGTATGCCCAGCGCCAATGGGCCGCCGAAGCGTTCCCGGAAACCCCCGGCGAGGCGGTCGTCGAACTGGCCGATACACCGTTGCAGCAGTTGGGTGACACCTTGCGCGGGATCTGGCGCTGGACCCTGCAGGGCAAGGACGCGGGCCTGCAAGGCTTGCCTGACGGCGAACTGGAGTTGTTCCTGGATGTTGCACCCAGTGGCCGGGCGCTGCGTGGTTATCTGGACACCCCCGAGCGTCTGCGCAGTGATGAACAGCCGCGCTACCGCGTGGTGGGCGACCTGCTGGCAGACAAGCCAGGCACCTTGCGCTGGCGCTTGTTCTCGACCCAGCCGGGTGAAACGCAGGCGCGCTATGAATGCCATATCGTCATCGACGAGGTGTGGGGCCGCTTTGGCAATGCCGGGCCAGCGACCCTCAATGGGCGTATCGCGCAACTGGACCGTGCGCTGTCGTTGCCGGTGCAGGACAACCACTTTCTGGCGCTCAAGCACACCTTCCCCGAGGCGCGTGAGCGCACGCCACTGAGCCCGCAGTTGCTCGCCTGGCTGATCACCCCGGAGCACCGTCTGTTTCACCAGTTGTGGCATGCCTCGCGTGACAAATGGCACAAGCTGGACAAGGACAAACATGCCGCCCTGCGCGGCTTGGGCTGGCAGCCGGGGCCGCGTGAGAGGGAGCGTGACGCGCGTGGCCGGCACAAGGACCGCAACGGCTCGGGCGAAGACTTCTTTTTCATGCACCGGCATATGCTCGGTAGCGCGCGAGCCTTGCAGGACCTGCCTTCGTGGGCGCGGTTTCCGCAGCCACAGCCGGAGCTTGAGCGCGACCGCGCAGGCTTCGCCCGCTATTTCGACAACCACGATGGGAATGCCTTGCCGCCCACCTGGCTGGCGAGCGGCGACGCGGAATACACCCAGTGGGTGCGCGACATCAAGAGCCCGGATACCTACCATGGCAACTTCCAGGTCTGGGAGTCGCGTTACAGTGACCCTGAATACCTGAGCACGTTGACCCTGGGCCAGTTCGGTTCGGAAGTGGAGCTGGGCCTGCATGACTGGCTGCACATGCGCTGGGCTTCGGTGCCGCGTGACCCTGTCAACGGCATGCCGGTGCCGACGGCGCGCACGCCTGACGATTTCGCCTTGCGCTGGTTTGCGGCCCAGAACGACTTTCTTGGCGACCCGTTTTCATCCCACGTGAACCCGGTGTTCTGGCAGTTTCATGGTTGGATCGATGACCGCATCGAGGACTGGTTTCGGGCCCATGAGCGGGTTCACCCCGGTGAGGTGCGGCGCCTTGAAATCAATGGTGTGCCCTGGTTTGCGCCAGGGCGCTGGGTTGAAGTGGCCGACCCTTGGTTGGGGCCTGATACGCACGGGTGCTCTACAGTGCCGGGGTTGAGGCCGGGGCGCAGTGTGGAGATGGACCCGGAAACGATGAAGCTGGCCTTGCGGATTATCTATAGCGATGAGGACCTGTTTGGCAAGTTGCGGCCCAAGGTGCCACAGCGGCCTTGGTATGCGCGGAATTTGAAGGTGGGCGTGCGGGGGCGTTGATATCGGTTGGGGGTGGCCTTGGGGTGTAGGGCGGTAATTTTGCAGCGCCGATGAGATCGAGCGCCATGAAGTCCCACTCGTCG
>NZ_JANIAG010000065.1:0-28211 GCF_028682155.1 Pseudomonas sp. 39004 | reverse complement strand
GCTCTTCCGATCTCGGAAACATTGCGCGCGTACTCGATGCCTTGCTCCAGTTCCTTCAGCGTGCGGTAGGCGGTTTCCAGGAAGGCCATGCCGGCGGCGGTCAGCTTGACCCCGCGCTTGTTGCGCAGGAACAGGCTGAAGCCGAGCTTTTCTTCAAGGCGGTTGATCGCTTGACTCAGGGGCGGCTGCGCCATGTGCAGGCGGATGGCAGCCTTGTGGAAGTGCAGTTCCTCGGCCACGGCAATGAACTGCCTGAGCAAACGTGTTTCGATCATTCTACGTTCCTTCATCGACATGCAGGGTGCCCGGAAGGCGGCCGGGCCACCCCTGCAAGGCGGCCATCATAGTGCGTGGCACCCGAGTGACAAAGCCCGGTGATATCCCTGAGATATCAAAGTTGCATGCTTTTAATATTAAGTCATTGATTTTTTTATTGTTATCGTAAAAAAGGAGAATCTGAAGGTGCCCCGCAATGCCCATGACAGACCCTTTCAATAATAAAGTTGCCATCATTACCGGTGCCGCCCAAGGGCTGGGCCTGGCCTACGCCATGGCGCTGGCCGAGCGTGGTGCCCGGGTGGTGATCAGCGACCTGGGGACTGACCGCGCTGGTCAAGGGCAAGACCCGTCAGCACTGGACCAGGCGCTCGCGGCCTTGCAGGCCAAGGGCTACAACGTGGTCGCCCATGCCGGGCAACTGGAAGACGAACGTGAGTGCCAGCAGTTGATCGAGCTGGCCATCGAGCATTTCGGTGCGCTGGACATCCTCATTCACAATGCCGGCTGGGTCGATTACCAGGGTATCGAGGCGCAGGAAGAAGCCTTTCTTCAGCGTGCGCTGGGCATCAGCGTGCACGCCCCGGTGTGGCTGGCCAAGCATGCCTGGAAGTACCTCAAGCACTCGGCGGCGCCGCGCGTGGTGCTGACCACCTCGGACCGCGCCATGTACCAGCGCTATTCGCAGCCCGGCCTGGTGGCCTACTCGGCCGGCAAGATGGCCCAGGTCGGCATCATGAACGCGTTGAGCATGGAAGGGCAGGCGCACGGCATTCTGGTCAATGCCATCTCGCCGGTGGCCAAGACCCGTATGTGGGGCGTTGCCGACGCACCGGATGAGCTCAAGCCCGAATGGGTCACGCCGGGGGTGTTGTACCTGGCCAGTTCACTGTGCCGCGACACGGGGTACATCCTGCGCGCCAGCAACGGGCAGTTCACCGCCACCCGTTTCACCGAGAACAGCGGCGTCAGCTACCCGCGCGACCTGGCGCGGGTGCAGGCGGGCAACCTCAAGGAAGTGGCCGAACGCTGGAGCCGCATCAAGGAATGCCACTATGTGCCGGTCAAGGTCGCCAACACCCGTGCCGACCTGGGCGAAAGCCCGGTCTGGGACGCGCGAAGCGGCGCGCTGTACTTCGTCGACATCTCCGGTGGGCGCATCAACCGGCTGAACCCGGACGGCGAGGTCGAGAGCCTGTATGAATCGGCGGCGCGCATTGGTGCTCTGGCGTTGACCGACAAGGGCAACCTGATCTTCACCGAAGACTCCAGCGTCGCCATTCTTGACGTGAACGCGCGCAAGGTGCGGCAGTGTTCCGTGCCGGTCCATCCGCGATCCACCTACCGCTTCAACGATGGCGCCTGCGACCCCCAGGGGCGTTTTGTCAGCGGCCTGATGGACGAAGCGCCGAGCGGCAATACCGGTGCCTTGTTCCGTTTCGATGCACAGCTGAGCGACGAGGTGATCCACGACGGCATGGCACTGCCCAATGGCCTGGCCTGGTCGGAAGATGGGCATACCGTGTACTTCGTCGACTCGGTCGCCCGTTCCATCTACCGCGCCGAATACCTGCCGGAAGGTCGCCTGGCCGAGGTCGTGCTGTTCGCCGAAACCCCCGCCGAGCTGGGCCGCCCGGATGGCATTGCGCTGGACCGTGAGGGCGGGCTGTGGGTCTGCCAGTTCAATGGCAGTTGCCTGTTGCGTTACGACCGTAACGGCCACCTGACCGACCAGGTGGTGATGCCGGTGCCACGCCCGACCAGTTGCTGCTTTGGCGGCGAAGGCATGGCCACCTTGTACATCACCACGGCGCGTTTCGGCATGAACGCGGTTGAACTGCGGCACTATCCGGATGCCGGCGACCTCTACGCCATTCGCCCGGAGATCGCTGGCATCCACCGCCACGCCTTCAAGGAGTGAGCTGATGCACCCGGCTGGCCGGTAACACGGCCAGCTCGCCAAAGCGCTGCGCTGCATCGATGTAGCGCAGCGCCGACTTGGCGTCTTTCCAGCCCACATAGCTCATCAACGCCTTCAGCTCCCAACCATTGGCCGTGGCCCAGGTGGCGAAACCGCGGCGCAGGGAGTGGCCGGTGTACAGCGCCGCCGGCACCCCGGCACGCTCCAGCATGCGCCTGAGCAGGCCGACCAGGCTGTTGCTGTTGAGCGGCGCGTCGCCGAGGTTGCCCCAGCGGTCGAGCTTGCGAAACACCGGGCCATGGGCGATGCCGGCTACTTCCAGCCATTGCAGGTAGGCGGTGACCGGGCACAGCGCCTTGAGTGCCGGCGTGCGGTGCTGCACGCCAAGCGCTTCCCGGTCGCCCTTGCTGCGCGGCAGGAACAGCGTGATGCCGACACCCGCCTCGGCCTGGATATGCTCGATGCGCAGCCGGGCCAGTTCATCACCGCGAAACCCTCTCCAGAATCCCAGCAACAGCAACGCGGCATCGCGACGTGCGCGGCGCAGTGCGGTCAGGTCATGGTTTTCGCGTGCCTGGCGAGCTTCGTCCTCGAAGCACTGCACCGCCGTCTGCAGGTGCTGCAGCAACAGCGGTGCGGCCTGCTTCGGAGGGGTCGGGTGCAGGGTGCGGATACCGCGCAGCACCTGGCGCACCAGCGGTGCCTTGGTCGGGTCGGGGAAGCCCTGGCTGATATGCCATTGGCTAAGGGCCGCAAGGCGTTGGCGCAGGGTGCTCACGGCGTGCAGTTCGGCGTGGTCGGCCAGGTAGCGGGCGACCGCCTCGGCAGTGGCCGGCAGAAAGCCGCCCCATAGGGTCTCGAAATGGTCGATGGCAGCCTGGTAGCTGCGCCGCGTGTTGTCGCGGGTGGCGGCGCGGACGTAGCGCTCGATGTCGGTCATGGTACGGTAGCCGGTATTCAGTGGTGACACGATAAACCGAATCGGCGGGCCTGTCCTGGCACACTTAGCCGCTGTGGCCCATGGCACTGGTTTCGAGTGTATACGCGGGTGAACCCGCTGCCACCAGGTCCTCAATGCCGTTGAAGGGCGGGTAGTCGAGCAGTTGCGCTGGCGACAGCGGGCGGCTGAAGTGATACCCCTGGGCGATGTCGCAACCGGCGAGCTTCAGGCACACCACTTGCTCGCGGGTTTCCACGCCCTCGGCCACCACTTCCAGGCCCAGGCGCTTGGCCAGGATGATGGTGGAGGAGACGATCGGGCTGTCGTCATGGCTGTTGGACAGCGGCGCAATCAGCGAGCGGTCGATCTTCAACTTGCTCAACGGCAGCGAATGCAGGTGGGCAAAGCCCGCATAACCGCGCCCGAAATCGTCCAGGCTGATGCCCAGGCCCGCGTCGCGCAGGCGGTGCAAGTGGCTGACTGCAGTACCCTCGGGGTCGAGGATGGTGGTTTCGGTGATCTCCAGCTCTAGCCGTTGCGCGGCAATTCCGTACCCCTGCAACTGGCTTAACAGCCGCGTGCTGAAGTCTGCCTGGCGCAGTTGCAGCGCCGAGACGTTGACCGCCAGGCGCGCTTCACGGCCCTGGGCGTGCCAGCGGGCCAGCGCCTCGCAGGCTAGGCGCAGCACTTCCCAGCCGAGCTCGATGATGAAGCCGCTGCGCTCGGCCAGGTCGATGAAACGGTCGGGGTAGAGCAGGCCGAATTCAGGGTGGTCCCAACGCACCAGAGCCTCGTAGCCCAGCACCTGGTGGGTATCGAGGCGGATCTGCGGCTGGTAGTGCAGGACGAACTGGTGCTCTGCCAAGGCTGCACCAAAGGCCTGTTCGAGGGTGAAGGCATGGATATCAACCAGGTTCAGCGAGGGGTCGAAGAAACGGTACTGGGCCCGCCCGGCCTGCTTGGCCGAGTACATGGCGGCATCGGCGCAGCGGATCAGGCTGTCGATCTCCTGGCCATCGCGTGGGCAGATGCTGACACCGACACTGGGGCTTGTGTTGACCTCCTGGCCATCCAGGGCATAGGTGGCCGAGAGTTTCTGCACCAGTTCGCGTACCCAGGCGTTGATCTGCTCTTCGCTGCGCTGCCCGGCCAGCAGCACCACGAACTCGTCACCGCCAAAGCGCGAGGCCTCGTCGCCGGGCTCCAGCAGGCGCTGAATACGCCCGGCCACGGCTTGCAGCAGCAGGTCGCCGATCTTGTGACCGAGTGAATCGTTGATCGACTTGAAACGGTCCATGTCGATGAACAGGATCGCCATCAGCCGGCGCTGGCCCCGTTGTCGGGTCAGCGCAAGCCCCGCCACCTCGACGAACTGGCGGCGGTTGTGCAGGCCGCTGAGGTGATCGGTGGCGGCGGCATGGCTGCTGCGCCGGTGGGCCTCCTCGAGCCGCTCGATCAGTTGCTGGTTGACCTGTTGCGCATGCTCCAGGGCACTGAACGCTTCCTGGCGTTTGCGCAGCAGGCGCAAGGTCCAGGCCAGGCTGGCGAGAATCATCAGGGTCATGCTGAGGTTCAGCCAGAACTGGCGGGCGTAGGCCAGGGTCGAGGGCGCAAGAATCGCTTCGTAGCGCTGGCTGACCACCACGCTGAAGCCGCGTTCGGCAACCCGCCGGTACAGGCTCTGGTAGGCGCCACCGGGTGAGTACTGGGTCAGCGCCCCGGCGTCTGGCCCCGCTTGTGGCAGCCCGGGCTCGAGGTTGTCTGCGGCCATCAGCACACCACTGGCGTCGATCCGCAGGCGTTCCTGGCCATCGTCCTGCAGCAGGCGCATCAGGCCCGTGCTGCCCAGGTCGATGTGCTGGAACAGTACCGCCAGGTAGCCGATGTCCAGTTGCACCACGAGGATGCTGTCGATTTCACGGCCAGGCAGGTCGGTGAGCGGCAATACGAACGGCAGGCGCCAGCTGGGCATGGCGTTGATGCCGGGCGCTTCGGCGCTGGGCAGGAAGGGTTTGAAGCCATAGCGGGCCACGTGCAACTGCAACTGGCGCAGCCAGTCTTCAGGCAGTGTCGCGGCCTCGTCGGCATGGCTGGCCGACACCAGCCGACCCTGCCGGTCGTACAGGCTCATGCGTTTGAACACCGGGTCTTCGGCGAGCAGCCGCGCCAGGCTGGCGTTGCCCTGGCGCAGCGCCTTCATGTCGCCCTGGGTGACGCGGCCCACGGCCTGGGCCCGGTCGACCAGCTGGCGCAGGCTCTGCGCGACGATGCTGGCCAGGTTCAGGTGTTCGGCAGCCTTGGCCGACAGTGCATCCTGGCGTGCGGCGGCCTTCTGCGAAACGTGCAGCCCCCAGAGAAAGGCCAGGGTGGCTGCACACAGCATCAGGACCATCAGGCGCAGAAGGCTTGCAGAAGAGAGCGAGCGGCGAATCACGGCGGAGGGTCCCGACCCAGGGTGATGCCGGCAAAATACGACAGCAAGATGACAGGCTAATGACTGATGGCCAATTGCCTCTAAGGTTTTGCCGTATCCGCCAAAGGCGTCTGCAGGCGCGTGGTTTCTTCTTCCATATAGGCCATCAATGCGCTGACCTCGGCATCGCCCAGGCGCATGTTGGGCATCGCCAGGCGGTTGTACTGCTCATAAAGCAGCATGGCCAGCGGGTCTTTCTGTGCAAGCATCTGGTCTGGTGCTTTCAGCCAACGGCTCAACCAGCTGGCATCGCGTTGGCGTGTTACCCCCAGCAAGTCGGGGCCGATGCCCTGTTGCATACCGGGCTCGGTGTTGCCCAAGGTGTGGCAGGAGGAGCAGCGGGTGCGGAAGATCTGCTCGCCACTGCTGGGCGAGCGCACTTCCGGCGCCTGGGCATAGTCGTTGGCCATGGCGCTGGCCTGTTTCCAGTTGTGCAGGCTGTTACCCAGGCGGTCGGCGAGGATGTAGGGGCTTTCGAAGGGCGAGGCTTTCATCCAGCGGCCGGTGGCCTGGTTGCCGATGATCAGGCTCAGGTTGTGGTCTTTGGAGCGGCCGTTTTCCAGGCCCTCTATGTACAGGCCCAGGCTTCTGCGCAATTGCTCGATGTCGTCGGGCTCGCCGGTGAGCAGGGTCCAGCCGGGGCCGATGGCGAATTTTTCGGCGTAGCGTTTGAGGGTGGCGGGGGTGTCGTTGTAGGGGTCGATGCTGATGGAGTAGAGGAATATATCCTTGCCTACGCGGTCGCCGAGGATCTTCTGCACCTGGCGCAGGCGGGCGGTTTCAACCGGGCAGGAATCGGAGCAACCGGTGAAGATGAAGTTGATGGCGACGACCTTGTCCTTGATCAGGTCGTCGAAGAAGTGGACCTTTTCGCCATCCTGAGTGAGCAGGGGGGTATTGGGGAAGTAGTCGGCGCCCCAGGGCGTAGCAGCTTCGTTGGTAGGGGCTTGCTGGGGCTGCACGGGCCAGAACGGGACACTGGCAGCGAACAGCGACAGCACGAGCAGAACACGCCATGAGCCGGTCATGATGCATGCCTCGGAAGGTGAGCCAGTGGGGCTGCGCCGCAGCCCCGTTTCGCCAAGCGATTACTTGTAACTGATCGGCACCGTCACGCTTTGCCCCAGCGTCGATTTCACGGTCGCCGTCGCTGGCGTTGCCGGGCCGTAGCCGGTGGTGGTGACTGACACCCGCCAACGGGCACCGGTGGTGGCTGCGGTCAGCGTGGCCGCGCCCAGGTTCAGCGGGCCGTTGGTGGTTGCCACCGACACGTTGATGCTGTTACCCGTGGCGATCGAGGTAGTCCCTATCAGCTCCCAGGTGTAACGGTTGCCGCTGCGCAATTGCACCGAGGCACTGCTGACCTGGATAACGTCGACGGGTGCTGCGGGGCTCACTGCAACGCTGACCGTGGCCGGGACCACCGACTCGGCACCTTTGGTATCACGTGCCGAGTAGGTGAAGCTGGCGGTGAAGGGCGTGGCGACAGTGGCCGGTGGGGTGTAAGTCACCGTGGTGCCATTGGTACTGGTGGTACCCTGGCCAGAGTCCGGCTGGCTCAAGCCAATGATGGTCAAGGGCAGGTTGCGCTCGGGGTCGGTGTCGTTTGCCAGCACACTAAGCGTAATCGCCTTACCTGCGGTGGTGGCTGCACTGTCGCTGACGGCTACTGGCGGTTTGTTGACATCGTCATCATCGTCATGGGCAGCCGTGCGGAAGGTCGGCAGGCCAACGGAGGCGACGTATTCTACGCCGTCCCAACCCGGCAACGGGGTTGGCATCACCTGGAATTGGCCAGGGTGTTCCAGGTCCCAACGCAGCAGCATGGACGAATCCTCATGCTGGGTGTTGTGGCAGTGCTCCATGTAGGTCCCGGCGAACTCACGGAAGCGGATTGCCACATCCAGTTCTTCCGAAGAGTCGGTTTCCGAGCCGATGCGGTAGACGTCCTTGCGTGCCCATTTCTCCCATTCTGGCGGTGCCTTGCCGTCGCGGCTGAGCACGATGCCTTCCTCGAAGTGCACATGCACCGGGTGGCTCCAGCCATTACCGCCATTCTTGATCTTCCACACTTCGAGGGTGCCGTCGCCGCTGAAGCCAGCTGGCGTGGCTTCGTTGGCCAGTTGTGGGGAGGCGCTGATGCGCCGTGGGTCCATGCTGTAGCCGAAGCCGCCGTCTGTCTTGATGGTCCAAGGTGCAGTATCGGTACCGTCGGAGCGGCCAAAGAGGAACTCGCGGTGGCGGGCGTCCTTGAGCTTGGCCAGGTCGGCTGCGGAATTACGGTCGAGGGTCAACGGGATCATTTTCAGGCCTGCAGCCTTGCCCGGCTTGGCCGGTTCATAGGCGACCGGGTCCATGCTCAGGTCCTGGCCACTGTAGGGCTGTACCAGCAACTGCAGGAACTTGCCCACCACCGGGTCGCCTTTGTCCCATTGCGGGCCCTTGCTGGTCTGCTTGATAACGGCCTTGTATTTCTCCGACAGCACGTCCGCCAGCGCAATGGCCATGTTCGGGCCCTTGCCGGACTGGTGCTCCATCAGGTTGATGAAGTACAGCTTGTCGCCGGCCTTGATGCCGTTTTTGGCGAAGTTGATGATGATGTCGTAACGCTCGGCGATACCTTGCACCGGCAGGATGCCGTTGTTGTCCTTGAGGTCGCCATCACCGTTGAGGTCCAGGGTGCCGTCGAACGGCACGGCGTGTTCCATGATGTTGCCGTCGTTGGCGATCATGTGGAACGGCACGCGGGCATACGACAGGTTGGAACCGGTCGGCCCCTTGAATTCGCCGCTGGTGCCAGCGATTTCACGCACCACAGCGAACTTGAAGTAGCGCGAAACCGAGCCGTTGAGCAGGCGGAAACGGTAGCTGCGCGCCCGCACTTTCAGCTTTGGCTGGTACTGCCAGTTGACCAGGATCTGGTCGCCGAGAAAGCCGTCGGTGTTGAACGGGTTGAACCACAACTGGCCGTTGGCATCCCAGGCCTTGTCGGCGATCACCAGGTTGACGTCGTAGTCGCGGTTGCCCCACGGCATGCCGGCCCCACTGGGCAAGCGCAGGTTGACGCCGTCCTGCAGGGCCTCGTTGCCGCGGTCCAGGGCGCTGTAGTAGTTCATCATCGCGGCGTTGCCTTTGTAGACGTTCTGCGCCGTGAAATCCATCATGTGGTCGTGGAACCAGTGGCTACTCATGGTTTCGCGCCAGTCGCCACGAATCTTGATGCTGCCGTTTTCGCAGGTCTTCAGGCCAGGCGACGCATCATTCACAAACAAGGTTTCGCCAGGTGAGCAAGGGAACGCTGCACGCGGGTCCTGGGCACGGGTATTGATCGTGTCGTAGCCAGCCAACTGGACCGGCCAACGGTAGTCGTAGTACTGGCCGGGGAAAAAGTAGGCATTGGCAAAGCCATCGCTCTCGGCCGGTGAGTGGCCGTTATGCTCGTGGGTCGAGAGGGTGTGCAGGCCAAAGCCACCGTTGGCCGAAGGGTCGATCGGCAGGGCGTTGTAGTGGCGCATCAGGATTGACTGGCCATACCGCACCATCAGCAGCTTGGGCGGGAAGGTGCCATCGAACGACCACAGCGATTTGTGGTTCTGCAGGGGCATGCTTGGGTGAAAACGGGTGTCGATGCCTTTGGTGGTGCCCAGCGTGGTAGGGATGTCCGAAGTCTGGTAGTACAGCCCGCCCGGCGCGAACTCGCCGACCGCATAGTTGTGCAGTTGCTTGCGGTCACGCAGCCCAAGGTTGATGCGTGCACCGGCCTGGGCGGTTTTGAATGCAGCCTGGGGGTAGAACTCGTTCCAGCGCTGATGGGACCAGCCTTTTCCTGGTGGCCGGCCTTCAGCCGGCGAGCCGACCGGTTGGCGGTTGAGGAACATTTCGATCTGCGCCTTCCAGGGGTTGCGGTCGAGCACGTTGGCGTATTGGGTCGGGAAAGGGTACAGGCCAGGTTGTTTTAGAAACGCCTCCAGCGCCGTGCCGCTGGGGCCGCTGCGGGCGACGATGTTGGGGTCTTGCGCAGGCGCGGCGCCGAGGGTCGGCACCGGGAACGTCAGGCTAGGTACCGGGATGCTTGGGTCGAGCTTCTCGGGGCCGAACTCTTCGAACAGCAGCAGTTGCTGGGTGAACGGCTGCGCACCGAACAGCGGGCTCGGTTTACCGTTGGTGGGGTATTTTTCGGAGGTTTGCAGGGCGGGCGGCAGCACGTTGTCCTTGCGCACGGTGGTGCGGTCGCCGTAGGCACCGTCGGTAAGTTCCAGTGAGCCTTCGTTGGCTTCCGGCAGGGTATACAAATTGAGTAACGCCGGGTTCGGGTCGGCCGGCTGATTGGAGTAAGCCGACGGGTCGGTCGGCGGGGGCTGGCTGACGTCATCGAGGGAGGAGGCCATGGCCGGGATCAGCCCAAGGCCGAGCATCAGCACGGTGACGGAAGACAGCCTGAAGGCGTGCCTGGTTGGGTGGATCACGGCAGGTGTTTTCATTGCCCTGTGCCTCGCTCGCGGCTAAATGGCTTGGAGCCATCAATGGCGTTTTGCCTGGTTTAGGGGCCTGAGCAACGGCTGTGCCAATAGACGTTTCGGTAATGCTTTGTTAAACAAATCCTTGCGGCGCCTGAGTCGCGCTAAATAATGGGGTGTCAAAAAATGGGTATAAGTCCCCACAAGCGGGGTACTCATGCCCACTGTTTGGGTAGTGACAGCACCTTCGTACCTGCTGTATACCTGTGCGCCACCAAGGGGAGCCCCGGCAACGGGCTGAGAAACCGCTGAATGCTTTAGCGCGGTGACCCTTCGAACCTGATCCGGATCATGCCGGCGAAGGGATGGGACTTGCGACCTGCCTTTTTGCCGGCCTCACTGCGAGGCCAGTCCATGCCAGCTGCAACGGTCTCGCTGTCACCCCCTGCAGAGGACAGCATCATGACCGAACGCTTCACGCAAACCCTGCGCCGCCAAAGCGAGCCGACCTGGTCGGCGGCCGTCGGGCACCGTTTCGTTACCCAATTGTGCGACGGCAGCCTGCCGGACCCGATCATGGTCCGCTACCTGGTGCAGGATCATCGTTTTCTCGACAGCTTCCTGACCCTGCTCGGCGCAGCCATCGCGACCGCCGACACCTTCGAGGCGCGCCTGCGCTTCGGCCAGTTCGCCGGGATGATTTCGAGTGATGAAAACACCTATTTCCTGCGTGCCTTCGAGGCGCTGGACGTAAGCCCGGCACAGCGCGTAGAAGCCGAGGACACTGCCCCAACTGCAGGTTTCAAGGCCATCATGCGCGAAGCAGCGGCCACCCGTTCGTATGCCGCCGCGCTGGCTGTGCTGAACGTTGCAGAAGGCTTGTACCTGGACTGGGCAATCAAAGCCCCCAAGCCCTTGCCCGAGCACTTCGTGCATGCCGAATGGATCACCCTGCACGACAACCCGGCGTTCCAGGCCTTCGTCGCCTTCCTGCAAGCCGAACTGGACCGCGTGGGGCCGCAGGAGGCTGAGCTGAGCACCGACTTCTACCTGCGTACCGTGGCCCTGGAACTGGCCTTCTTCGATGCCGTGTATGAGGGGGAGGCGTGAGCATGGATATTTTCGATCGCCTCAAAGCCGCCCGCGCCGGCCAGTGGAATCGCTATGTCGATCACGATTTCGTGCGGCAGATGGGCGAAGGCACGCTGAGCGAGTCTGCGTTTCGGACTTACCTGGTGCAGGACTACCTGTTCCTGATCCAGTTCGCCCGCGCCTGGGCGCTGGCCGCCTACAAAAGCCGCTTGCCGGCTGACATTCGTGCCGCCCAGGCAGGCCTGGCGGCGATTCTCGACGAAACCGAACTGCACCTGCGCCTGTGCGCTCGCTGGGGGCTGACCGAGGCCGATATCCAGGCTGCGCCGGAGCATCAGGCCACGGTGGCCTATACCCGCTACGTGCTCGATTGCGGCGCCGCTGGCGATCTGCTTGAGCTGCACGTGGCGTTGGCCCCCTGTGTGATCGGCTATGCCGAAATCGGGCGCACGTTGGCGCAGCGTATTGGCGACCTGAGCCAGCACCCTTATCGTGAATGGATTGGTGAGTACGCCGGGGAGGGCTATCAGGCCGTGGCGGCCAATGCGCGCAAGCACCTGGATGAACTGGCGGCGCGCAGTATGACCGAGCAACGGTTCGTCGAGCTGGCAGGCATCTTCGGCCAGGCGTCGAGCCTTGAAGCCGACTTCTGGCAGATGGGGCTCGATGGCGCTGCCTAGCAGACTGCCCCCGTAAGCTGCGTATCCTGTGGGAGCGGGCTTGGCCCGCGAATGGGGAACACGGTGCATGGCACCGGCTTCGCCGGTGTTCGCGGGGCAAGCCCGCTCCCACAGCCCCCCACTACCGCAATTGAATCAATGGCCCCCCTTCATACGACGGGCCACCAGGTAAATCCCCAAACCGACCAATGCCGTAGCCGCACCGATGTAACCCGTACTGGTCCAGCCCAGCCCCGCAGTGATGGCCATGCCACCCAACCACGGCCCAAGCGCGTTGGCCAGGTTGAACGCCGCATGATTCGAAGCCGCCGCCAGGCTTGGCGCTTCATGGGCAATATCCATCAGGCGAATCTGCAACGGCGCGGCCAGGGCAATCATGGTGCCGACCAGGGCGACGCCCAGCAGCAGCGTCCAAAGCGATTGTGCCGCAAAGGTGAAAAACAGCAGCACAGCAATCGACCAGACCAACACCAGGCCCACGGCGCGGAACTGCAGGCGATCGAACAGCTTGCCACCGGCGATGTTGCCAATGATGCCACCCGCGCCAAAGGCGGCCAGGCCAAAGGGGATCCACTGCGGCGACACCTGGGTCACGTGCAGCATGGTCGGTGCCAGGTAGCTGAACACACAGAACATGCCGGCAAACCCGATCGAGGCAATGGCCAGTGCCATCCACACCTGGGGCAGGGCGAACGCCTGCAGTTCCTTGCGGGGGTCGCTGCGCACTTCATCGTGCGGTTGCGGCACGAAGCGCCAGACCAGGGCGATGGTGCACAGGGCAATCAGCCCGACCAACACAAACGCAGAGCGCCAGCCAAAGTACTGCCCCAGGAAGGTCGCAACCGGGTTGCCCAGCAGCATGGCCAACGTCAGGCCCATCATCACCCGCGCGACGGCGCCCGCCCGCTGGTTGTTTGCCACCATGCTCGATGCCACCACCGCCGCAATGCCGAAGTACGCGCCATGGGGCAGGCCGCTGATGAAGCGGAAGGCTACCAGGCCGCCGAAGGAGGGGGCAAATGCCGTGGCCAGGTTGCCCAAGGCATACAGCGCCATCAACAGCAGCAGCATGTGCTTGCGCAGCAGCTTGGCGCCGAGGATCGCCAGCGTCGGGGCACCGACCATCACGCCCAGCGCATAGGCACTGATGGCATGGCCCACTTCAGGCTCGCTCAGTTGCAGGTTGCTGGCGATGTCCGGCATCAACCCCATGATGGCGAATTCGCCGGTGCCGATGGCAAAGCTGCCCAGGGCCATGGCGGCTTCCATCTTGGCGACAGTGCGTTTCGGGAGGGCTAGCGGTGGTGGTTCTTGGACAGACATTTGAATCCTTATTGAAACATGCTGAAACGTTCAAGGTGGGATCATAGTCAATCAGGGAGAGGCACGTCGAGGCTGCGACGTGCATGTCTTGGGAGGTTCAGCGCCTATGAGATCGAGCGCCGCCCGCGCGGCGCATCGCGACGCAAGGCCGCTCCTACATTTGTTTCGGGCCAATGAGGCCTGTGGCATTAGCGCGCGACCGCCTTGTTTGTACGATACGATATTGAGACAGGCACCAAGGGGCCGCGCGCCAATGCTTCAGGCATAACTGGCCCGAAACAGATGTAGGAGCGGCCTTGCGTCGCGATGCGCCGCGCGGGCGGCGCTCGATCTCATAGGCGCCGAACCTCCCAAGGCATGCACGGCGGCGCTCGATCTCATAGGCGCTGAACCTCCCAAGGCATGCACGGCGGCGCTCGATTTCATAGGCGCTGAACCTCCCAAGCCCTACACCAAGGCCTACTTGAACCCCGTAACCGCATGCGGCACATAAGGCGCTTCCAGCCGCATGACCTCTTCATCACTCAACTCAAGCCCCAACGCCGCAATGGCATCGTCAAGGTGCCCAGGCTTCGACGCACCAACAATCGGTGCAGACACGCCGCGGTGCCCGAGCACCCAGGCCAACGCCACCTGCGCCATGGGTACGCCACGTTCAGCGGCAATCAGTTCGACCACATCAATCACTCGGCCATCCTCGGCTTCGGTCCGCTCATAGAACGACTTGCCGGAAACATCGCTCAGCGTGCGCGCCGTCTCCTGCCCCTTGGGCCGGGTCAGCCGCCCGCGTGCCAGCGGGCTCCAGGGCATCAGCCCGACGCCTTGGTCCTGGCACAAGGGGATCATTTCCCGCTCTTCTTCCCGATACACCAGGTTGAGGTAGTTCTGCATCGAGACGAACCGGCTCCAGCCATTGGCCGCGGCAACGTGCTGGGCTTTGGCGAACTGCCAGGCATACATCGACGAGGCACCTATGTAGCGGGCCTTGCCGGCCTTGACCACATCGTGCAGCGCTTCCATAGTTTCTTCGATGGGGGTGTGATAGTCCCAGCGATGCACCTGATACAGGTCGACGTAATCCACCCCCAGGCGGCTCAGGCTCGCGTCGATACTGCTGAAGATGGCTTTGCGCGAAAGGCCCTGCTCGTTGGGCTTGCTGGCGCCTTCCCACATGTTCGCGGGGTAGAAGACCTTGGTCGCGATCACCGTGTCTTCACGGCGCGTAAACGCCTTGAGCAGTTGGCCCAGGATGACCTCCGAGGTGCCGGCCGAATAGCTGTTGGCCGTGTCGAAGAAGTTGATGCCCTGTTCCACCGCGTGGCGGATGATCGGGCGGCTCTGGTCCACATTCAGGGTCCAGGGATGGGTACCGGCATCGGGGTCACCGAATGTCATGCACCCCAGGCACAGCCGGGAGACATCCAGGCCGGTGTTTCCGAGTTTGACATACTGCATCTGCGTGCCCTCTCTGGCGGCATTGCCCGGCGCAGGTTGCCGAGCGATGGCACAAGGTTAACGGCGATGCGGCACTGCGCAAATTCCCGGAATGTGCAGGCGATGTTTGCAAAAATTCACAAGCGAAGCAGGGGCTTCACCTGCTCGATCAAAAAGTCGGTCACGGCTTTGATGCGGGGTGTGTTGCGCACGTCTTCATGAACCGCCAGCCAGATTTCGATGCTCATCGAACTGTTGTCGTTGGCTGGCTTGAGCCCGTATTCCTCAGCCATGAAGGCGGGCAGGCAGGCAATGCCCACGCCGCCGGCTGCTGCCTGGGCCTGGATGCGCAAGTCGTTGCTTTGCAGGGCGAAAGGGCGGCCTGTGGCGTGCTTGAGCAGCCACAGTTGCTGTGGGGATTTGGCCTGGGAGTCGTCGTAGCCGATATACACCTGCGGTTCGCGCTGGCGCAGGTAGGCCGCCGAGGCGTACAGCGTGTATTCCAGATGGCCGAGCAAGCTGGCCACCAAGGTGGGTTCGGTGGGCCTGGCCAAGGCAATGGCCACGTCTGCTTCGCGACGCGCCAACGAGGCGCGTGACTTGCTGCCGACCAGCTTCAGCTGCAAGTGGGGGTAGCGTTGATACAGGGCCCCCAGCCTGCGCGCCACCATGCTGCCCAGCAGCGCAGGTGGGGCAGCAATCACCACTTCGCCTTCAACGGTGTGTTGGTCGGCACTGGCAAAGTGCTCCAGTGCAAACGAAGAGGCCAGCATCTGCTCGGCGAACTCGCCGACCCGCAAGCCTTGTTCGGTGAGGGCGTAGGCCCGTGGCCGGCGGTCCACCAGTTTGAGCTGCAAGGACGCTTCGAGCGAGCTGATGCGCCGGGCCACGGTGGCGTGGTCAACGCCCAGGCGCTTGGCGGCGGCCGAGAGCGAGCCGGCGCTGATGAAAGCAGAAAAGTGACGCAGGTCTTCCCAATCGAACATGACAGGCCTCGGCTGTGAGGCCTGATGATACGTGGATTCAGGCAGTACCCGTCAGCCGGGTTGTACCGCCATATGCTCAGCCCGTGCCTGCAGGCGCGCCACGCCGGGCACGCACAGCAAGGCCAGCAGGGCTACGCCCGCCGCCACATAACCGAGCGACGATACACCGAACGCTGGGATGACCAACCCACCCAGCAACGCGCCCAGGCCGATCCCGGCATTGGCGGCAGATACGTTGGTAGTGCCGGCCAACGCCTGGGAATGCGACACCGCGTTCATCACCCGGACCTGGCAGATGGGGTACAGCGCCGTGTTGGCGATGCCCCACAGTGCCAGCGCCGCCCAGAGCGTAACCGGTGCAGAAGCCAGCGGGCTGAATGCCGCCATGCCCACCCCTAGCAAAGCCAGGAACAGCGCAGTGGCCTTGATCGGCGATTGCCTGACCGCGCGGCCACCCAGCCAGTTGCCCAGCAAACCGATGGCACCGAAGCCCATCAGCCACCAGCCGACATCCGCTGTTGCCACACCTGCGGTGCGCTCAAGCATGTCGGCGAGGTAGGTGTAGGCAATGAACATGGCGGTGAACACCAGGACCGAGAGGGCCACGTTGGCCAGGAAGATCGGTTCACGGAAAATTCGCGCCTGCTGGCTGAAGTCGACTTTAGGCTGGCGGGCAACCGCTGGCATCCAGGCCAGCACAGCAAAGGCCATCAGCGCTGATGCGGCGGCCAATACCCAGAAGGCGCCGCGCCAGCCGATGGCATTGGCCGCCAAGGTGCCCAGCGGAATACCGAGCAGCAGGGCCGCTGAAATGCCCAGGTACACGCGCGCGACGGCCTGCCCCTGGCGATCGGGGCTGACCATCCTGGCCGCCGTCTCGCTGGCCGTCCCCCAGAAAACCGGCAGTGCCAGGGCGGGCAAGAATCGCGCTACTGCTAGCACCCAGATGTTCGGCGCAATGGCAGCAAGCGCATTGGCCGCAGCGAACAAGGCCAGGATGGCTGCGAACAGCTTGCGCCTGTCCAGGTGGGCAAGTGCTGCTGTCAACGGCGGGCCGGCGAGCATGACGGTGAAGGCGAACAGCGTGATCAGCTGCCCGGCACTGGAAATCGACACATCAAGGTCGCGCGCCAGCCCCGGCAGCAGGCCAACCATCAAAAACTCGGTGGTTACGATCAGAAAGGCCGAGGTGGCGAGGATCAAAGTCCCCAAGGTGGCGCGTCGATCGGTCGCCAAGCCCAGGAGAGGGCGTTCAACAGCAGTCATGCAGGCAGTTCCTGAAATCAAGGTGCTGCCATTGTATTGATTCAAAAAAAGCTTATCGCTGGCAAAAATTCACTGGCTTGGCGAATATTATTCACTAATCACCGGGCTGCAGAACGTGGCCGTCCATGCGCAGTGATTGCAGCAATACGTCCAGTAACGCCCTGACGCGCGGCAGGGCCTCGCGCTTCCTGAGCCATACCACGTTCATCGCCAAGCCCTCTGTTGCCAGGTGCGGCAATACTTCAACCAACTCGCCACAGGCCAGTTGCTGGTTGACCAGCCAGGTAGGCACCTGGGTGATGCCCAAGCCTTGCAGCACGGCTTGTACCACTCCTTCGCCATCGCCAATGGCAAGCCGCGCCGGCATGAAGCGCCGTTCCATTTCGCCAGGCTGGGTACCGGTCATGTGCCAAGGGCTGCCCAAACCGTCGGCTTGCCCGTAAACCACACAGTCATGGGCGTGCAGGTCACGCTCATCGACGGGCGTGCCACGTGCTCGCAAGTAGGCCGGTGATGCGCAAAAGATGACCCGCTGAGCGCCGATGAACTGGTGGCCCAGCTCGTCCGGCCAAACGTCCGGGCCGCCGATACGCACCACGATATCGATGCCCTGTTCGGTCGGGTTGACGAAGCTGTCGGTAAAGGACACGTGTGGCTGCAGCTGATGATGGCGCTTGACGTAGTCGAGGATGACCGGCAATACGTGCAGCCGCCCGTAGGCTGCAGGCAGGTCGATACGCACTCTGCCTCGCGGCTCGAAGTAGTCCTCGTGCAGCGACAGCTCCGATTCTTCGAGGTCGGCCAGTACCCGCGAACAGGTCTTGTAGAAGGTCTGCCCCGCATCAGTCAGGGCAAGCCGGCGTGTCGTGCGGTCGAACAGGCGCAGCCCCAGGCGCGCTTCCAGCCGCGCGATACCTTTACTGACCGCCGAACTTGTCAGGTTCAGGCGCTGCGCTGCCGCCGCAAAACTGCCGAGGTCTGCAACGCAAACAAATACATCGATGCCTTTCAGGCGCTCTGATGAGTGCACATCAACCCTTATGTCATGAATAGCCGTCTTGCCACTCTAATTGAACCGAAGCGACAGTGCTTGGGTCGCAGTGTGTAACTCTGGCAAAAAGGATGTTGACGATGAAAGCGATGACACGACTGTTCACGGGTTTGGCACTGGTGGGTGCACTGGGGACTAATGCTGCCTGGGCGGATCAGCCAGGCGCCGACTGGAAGGTCAACAAAGACCAGGCCGAAGCTGCGTTGAAGAGTGCCGGCTACACCCAGATCACCAAGATCGAGGCCGATGATGGCCATTGGGAGGGCGAGGGCATCAAGGCGGATGGCAAGCAGTACGAATTCCACGTCGATCCGCACACTGGCGCCATTACCAAGGATGAGTTGGACAAGTGACCGGGTGTTGAACGAATGCGACCCGCGCCTGTGCGCGGGTTTTTAATGCCAGCCCGGCAGGCTATTGTGCTTGGTCCGTAGCTTTCCGAATGTCGATCAAGCTTTCCAGGTTCGACAATATCGACAAGGCGTCATAGGGCTTGCGCACCACGGGAACGTGCTTCAAGTGCGCGGGAATGCTGACACTGTCGCCGTAACCCGTGGCAAACAGGAATGGGATGTGCTGGCGCGAGAGCGCTTCGGCGACGGCAATGGAGGTTCCCGTGCCCAGGTTGATGTCCAGCACGGCGACATCAGGCCTGTGGCTGGCCAGCAGTTTCATCGCCTCGGCTTCCGAGCTTGCGGTGATCACATCCTCGACCAGCGCATCGGCCAGAATCTGTTCAAGGCCCACGGCAATCACCAATTGGTCTTCAAGAATCAGCACGCACGCATTGACCAGGGCCGTGTAGCTTACCGGCGGCGCAGCCGGCGCGACCTGCGGCGCTGGGGTGTCGGCTGTTTCAAGCTGAGTCAGGTGTTTGCCAGGAATCTTGAAATACCCATGCAGGCCTTCTGGCCTGAACTCGAGCGTGCTGCTACCGCCCAGGTCGAAGGGGATGCTGCGTTCAATCAGTACCGAGCCAAAACCGCTTCGGCTCGGCGGGCGCACCGTCGGCCCACCGCTTTCGCACCAGGCGATGTCGCAAGCGCCACCCGAATCGATCGTCCAGCTGACCACCAGCTTGCCGCCTGCCCGAGACAACGCGCCATACTTCGCGGCGTTGGTTGCCAGCTCGTGAAGCACCAGCGCCATTACCGAGTAGGCGCGGGCATCGAGCAGCAGGTTCGGACCGTTAAGGGTGATGGCATCGGTCGCAGTGCGGTACGGCGATAGTTCCGCTTCCAGCAGCGTTGCGAAACGGCCGCCGCCATCCCCCCTCACCACCTGATCGTGCGCCAGCGACAACGCCTGGATGCGGCCCTTCAGCGTGGCCACATAGCTGTTGAGGGTCTGTTTTTCAGTGGTGGGGTGGGCCACCAGTGCACCGATCAGTGAAAGAATGTTCTTCACCCGGTGGTTGAGCTCTTCGTTGAGCATCCGCTGGCGCACTTCGGCCTTGGAGCGCTCATCGGCCATCAGCTCACTGTTGTGCAAGGCAACCTCGACGATCGCAGCGCGGATGGCCTCGCCGAACTGGCGGTCCTGTTCGGACCAGGGCTGCGAGTGTTGATGTACGGTCTGCTTCCACACAGCAAAGCTTTTGCGTGGGGTCAGGCGCTCACCCAGCGGGCCGCTTTCGTAGGTCTTGTTGGGGTCGCCGGCCCAATCCAGGGTTTCGATCACCTCCTTGCGAAACAGCATGAGGTAGTCCCTCGGTTGCTGCGACATCGGAATCACCAGTACGCCCGAAACGTCGACGGCATAATCCTGGGCGGCAGGGTGCGCCATCGACAGGCAGTTCGACGCCCATGTACGCCCCTCGGAGACTCCCTCGGCAAAGCGCAGCAGGTTCGGTACCGCCGCCTTGGGCGGTGTCAGCGCGTCTGCCGACCAGCGCCCTTGCAGCGACATGGCGATGCCGTCGCAAGGGATGAGCGCCTTGAAGTCTGTCATGCGGGCACGCAGCAGTTCTTCGATATCCGCGGTGCGGTGGGCATCGCGCAGCAGGTTGTCCAACACCCGGCGGGCGTATGCGGCGGCTTCCAGGGTTTGCTTGGCCCGTAGGGTCTGGATATGCAGCGAGAAGAACTCGCCGAACATCTCCGCCGCGACCCGCTGGCCCATGGTCAGCGTGCGGGGTGCGTAATGGTGGCAGGCAATCAGCCCCCAGAGCGCGCCGTCGACGATGATCGAAATGGACATGGACGCGCCCACGCCCATGTTGCTCAGGTACTCGCAGTGAATGGGCGAGACGCTGCGCAGATGCGCGTAGGACAGGTCCAGTGGCTCGCCGGAGAGGTCCAGTACCGGCTCGATCGGCACGGTTCTGAACTGGGCATCGGCAATGATCCGCACCGGGTTGCGCAGGTACAGGGCGCGTGCCTGCTGAGGAATGTCCGAGGCCGGGAAGTACTGCCCCAGAAAGCTTTCGAGGCCGCTGCGCTTGGCCTCGGCAATGACCTTGCCGGCGCCGTCGACGCCAAGTTGGTAGATCATCACCCGGTCATAACCCAGTAGTGCGCGAACACGCCGGGCAGTATCGGGGAACAGCTTGTCGGAGCGGTCGATCTCACGCAATTGGGCAATGACGGTACGCACCAGTTCGATTGGCTCGGCAATGCCCGCACCGCGGGGCTCGAACTCCAGGATGGCAGTGCCTTTGAAAATATGCGCGGCCACATCGAACGCCAGCCCGGACGGCAGATTCACGGCAAAGCTCAGCGCCGGTCGGGACGCCTCTCTGACGCGTGCCAGCGCGTTGCGCAGCGCATGGGCAGCCTCGCTGCCGATGATGGTTTCGAGCCGTTGCCCGTTGATTTCACCCGCCACGCCCAGCATGCCGGCGGTATTGGCGGAGTGCCGCAGCACGACGCTTGCCGACGCGTTGCAGGCCAACAGGCAACCGTGCGGCTGGATGCTGCCGGGGCTCTGGATAGGTTCGCGATCGCAGTTGGTCAAGTTGACGGGAGGTTGCAAAGTCATGGGCGGCCCCTGCCGGTTTACCAGAGGCCGGCTGCCTGCATGACCGCCGAACATTTTCAGGCAAACGAAGTGTTTACAGTCAAATTCAGCATGGGAGTCTAGCTTGCAGGGCACGCTTCGTCATCAAGGGCAAGAGATGGCAAGCACAGGGGTTTAGCGTGCCGCCATGGGCAGGAGCGGGTAGACCCGCTCCTGCACTGGTCAGCTCCCTGCGTAACCCACCGACTTCGCCGCCATCCGATTACGTTTCACGAAGTAGGCAGCCACCACCACCAGTGAGGTCACCGTGGTGAACCAGAACTGGAAGCGCGACCCCGGGTCGAAGGCTTGGGTGACAATCACGGCCAACAGCGCGAACAGCGCAACGATATTGGCGTAAGGGAAGAACCACGCCCGGAACGCCGTGGGGTCGACCGCTTCATGCCGGGTTTTCCAGCGCATGGCAAAGTGGGCGATGATGATGAAGATCCACACGATCATCACGAACGTGCCGCTGCTTTTGGCCAGGGTCATGAACAGGTCGCCGCCGCTGACAAAGTGCACCGTCAGGATCAACAGGCAGATGCTCAGGCTCAGCAGCAGGGCGTTGAGCGGCACCCCTTTGGAGGTGGTGCGGGAGAACAGCTTCGGCGCATGGCCACGCTGGCTCAACGAGAACAGCATGCGCGAGTTGGAGAACATGAACGAGTTCATCACCGACATGAACGAGATGAACAACACAATCTTCATGGCCACCGCCGCGCCACTGAACCCGGCCAGGCTGAACAATGACACATACGGCGAAGCCAGGTTTTCAGTGTCTGTCCAGGGCAGGCACAGAATCAGAATCGACACCGAACCGACATAGAACAGCATCACCCGCAAAATCACGCTCTTGATTGCCCTGATGACGTTCTGCCGGGGGTTTTCCGATTCGCCGGCCGCAACGGCTGCAATTTCACTGCCGCCCAGCGAGAAGATCACCACCACCACACCCGCCATCACCGGCGACAGGCCATTGGGCATGAAGCCATCGTGCGCCGTCAGGTTGACCCAGCCAGGGGAGGGGATGTTGCTGTGCAGGCCGAGCAGTATCGAGACACCCAGCACCATGAAGATGAGAATGGTGGCGACCTTCATCGCGGCCAGCCAGTACTCCACTTCAGCGAACGATTTGACCGAGTAGGCGTTGCTGGCCATCAACGTCACCAGCATGATGAAAGCGCCCGCCCAGATCGGTAGCCACGGCAGAAAGTCGTTGAGGATGGCGCCTAGCAGTACCGCCTCCAGGGTGATGGTCAGCATCGATTTGAGCCAGTACAGCCAGCCGACGGCAAAACCCGCCCATTCGCCGAGGTAGGTATTGGCATAGGTCGAGAACGAGCCGGCGTCCGGGTTGCGACAGGCCATCTCGCCGAGCATGAACATCACCAAGGTGACCACGATGCCGCCGATGAAATATGACAGGATCGCGGCCGGCCCCGCCGAGGCAATCAACTTGCCCGACCCCATGAACAGCCCCGCGCCGATCACCCCGCCTAGCGCAATCATGGTGATGTGCCGTTGTTTCAGGCTTTGCTTCAGACTGTTGGATTGCATTTCCTTGTCCTCTCTTATTATCGGGGAGGAATTGGCAACGTTCGTGCAGCGCAAGGCTTGCCACCGCAAAAATAGTCACCCCCCACACACAGGCGTCGTCGTGCGCCTGCGTCCACGCCCTGCAGCCTTTTATTCAGGCAATAGCTGTCAGGCTGGCCACCTTGGGCAATGCGGCCGTCTATCTCAAGCGAATTCTGCGCACAACATCCTGCGTTTTTTTCCTGAGGGCGTGCTTTCTGCTGTGCAATGTTGTCCCTTCAAGGGGACATGTCTGTTTCTCACACCGCTTACAGTCCGCTGCATATCCGAAATGGCTCAGGCCAAAAAAAGCATAACAATCCGGAGATGCAGTGCGATGCACACACCACTCGCAGAGCCTCGTCGCTCTATCTATTTCGATTACCAGGTTTTCCCTGCCCACACCGCCAGCGTGAATGCCCAGGTGCAGCATCACCCTGTGGTGATCGTCGGCGCTGGGCCCATTGGCCTGACCACGGCCCTGGACCTGGCCCGCTACGGCATCCCCTCGATCGTGCTGGAAGCCGAACGGCAGGTCAGCGAAGGCAGCCGGGCGATCGTGTTCACCCGTCGATCACTGGAGATTCTGCAGCAGGTCGGCATCTCCGAGCGTGTCACCTCAGCGGGCCTGCCCTGGCGCTTTGGCAATTCCTACTACCGCAATCAGCGGGTATTTCGCATGGAGGCGCCGCACGACCCCGATGACCGTTTTGCGCCCATGACCAACTTGCAACAGCCTTGCCTGGAGCAGTTTCTGGTCGATGCCTGCCACGCCAACCCGATGATCGAGCTGCGCTGGGGCAACCAGGTCAAGGCGCTGGCCCAGGCAGACGACCGCGCGACGCTGGAGGTGGATACCCCCGCGGGTGAGTACACCCTGCAAGCCAGCTGGGTGGTTGCCGCAGATGGGGCGCGTTCGGCCATTCGCACGCTGCTTGGGCTGCAACTGGAAGGTGCTTCATACGAAGGCCGTTTCGTAATCGCCGACATCAAGATCGACCTAGACCTGCCCACTGAGCGTCTGGCGTACTTCGACCCGCACTGGAACCCGGGCAATACCGTGCTCATGCACCGCGAACCAGGCAGTATCTGGCGCATCGACTATCAACTGGCACGGGGTGAAACGCCCGAACAGGCCTTGTCGGCTGACTCCCTGCGCGAGCGTATCAATGCCCAGTTGGGCATCGTCGGGGTAGCGAACCCGCAGTGGGAGCTGGACTGGTGCTCGGTGTACTCGGCGCGCGCACTGACACTGCCCGACTACCTGCATGATCGCGTGATATTCACCGGCGATGCCGCGCATTTGCTGCCCATTTTCGGCGTGCGCGGTGCCAACACCGGCTTCCAGGACTGTCACGGCCTGGGCTGGAAGCTGGCGCTGACCGTCAAGGGCGTTGCCGGCCCGGGGCTGCTCGCCTCGTATAGCACGGAGCGGGTAGGGG
This sequence comes from Pseudomonas sp. 39004, assembly GCF_028682155.1. Lineage (NCBI taxonomy): Bacteria > Pseudomonadati > Pseudomonadota > Gammaproteobacteria > Pseudomonadales > Pseudomonadaceae > Pseudomonas > Pseudomonas sp. 39004. The sequence goes on along the minus strand of NZ_JANIAG010000065.1, from coordinate 4,295 downwards.
CCGCGCGCGAGATCATTGCCGAAGCGGGGAAGAGCACCCGTTTCATGACGCCGCCCAGTGCGGGTTATCGCCTGTTGCGCGATGCCGTACTGTCGTTGTCACTGACCCAGGCGTTCGTCCGCCCGCTGTACCACTGGCGCACTTCGCGGCCACATGACTATGTGGACTCTGCACTCAACTGCAAGCATGACGACAATTCACGCTTCAGCTGCGGGCCGCACCAGGGCGCGCCGCTGCTTAACGTGCGGCTCGGCGATGACCAGTTCCTGTTCGACAGGCTGGGGGCGTCGTTCTGCCTGCTGTATTTCACCGATGCCGTTGAAGTGCCAAGCGATATTCAAGCGCAGGCGCAAAGCCTGCGCGACCAAGGCGTGCCGTTGCAGTTGCTGGCTGTCGTGGGTAATCGGCAAGGCGAGGTCCGGGGCGCCGACGGAGTGGTCGACGACCCTGGCGGCCACCTGCGCAACAAATATGGTGCGTCGGCGGGCGGTGCTTACCTGATGCGCCCGGACCAGCACGTCTGCGCCCGGTGGCATCACCTCAATGGGCAGGCTTTGCGTGATGCCGTCGAAACCGCTTTGGGCAATGAGTGAGAACCCTATGGAACACAAGCAACTGACCATCAGCGACATTGAGACCCTCTACGACCAGCTAGCGGATGCCCTTGACCACATCGAAGAGGGCAAACGCGAGCTGTTTCTGGTGAAACTGGCGCTGCTCAGCGCCCAGGCGCTTGGCGACGCAGAGCAGTTTCTGGCGCTGACGCGCACGGCGTCGCTGGACCTGTAATCAGCCCCTGGCTTTCGTGCATTTGCCGCCGGTTTGTCTGTTCGAGCCGGCGAGCCTTCCTATAACAATAATCAGGAAGTTCCCCATGACGCGCAGTCCTATCGCCAGCGCGACCACCCCGACGGTGGCCGGTGTTGACGACCGCTATCAGCACGTGTGTAAAAAGATCTCGAAAAGGCTGATCGGCTTTTTGTTTGCCTGCTTCGTATTGTCGTTTCTGGACCGCATCAATATCGGTTTCGCCGGCCTGACCATGATGGGCGACCTGGGCCTCACGGGCACTCAGTTTGGCCTGGCCAGTACCTTCTTCTATGTCGCTTACATCGCCTGTGGCATACCCAGCAACATGGCCCTGGCGCGCATCGGGGCCCGTCGCTGGATCGGCAGCCTGATGATTGCCTGGGGGCTGGCGTCTACCTGCACGCTGTTTGCGACCGATGCCACCTCGCTTTACCTGCTGCGGATTCTGGTGGGTGTGACCGAAGCGGGGTTCTTGCCTGGCGTGTTGCTGTACCTGACCTTCTGGTTTCCTTCGGCTTACCGGGCCCGCGCCAATGCGCTGTTCATGATCGCCATGCCATTTACCGCCGGGTTCAGCGCTGCACTGTCGGGGCTGATTCTGGGCCTGGATGGCGTCTGGGGGCTGAAGGGCTGGCAATGGTTGTTCCTGCTCGAAGGCTTGCCCTCGGTGCTGATGGGGTGCGTGGTGTTCGGTTATCTGGATGACCGCCCGCAACAGGCGAAGTGGTTGGATGGCGAAGAACAGGCGCTGCTGCAGCGCGCACTGCAAGCGGACCGCGCTGCCCGTACGGCAACTGCCACACAGCCTGCCCGCAGCGTGTGGCGCGAACTGGCCTCGCCGCGCATCCTGCTGTTCTGCCTGGTCTACTTTTGCCTGGTCAACACCCTGGCAATGATTGCGGTATGGACGCCGTTGATCGTCAAAAGCTTCAACAGCGCCAGCAGTAACCAGGCGATCGGCTTTCTGGCGGCCATCCCGCAGATCTGCACCATTATTCTGATGATCGTCTGGGGCCTGCATTCGGACCGCACCCGCGAGCGCCGGTGGCACTTGGTGCTGCCCATGCTGATGGCTGCGGCTGGCTGGGTGCTCACTGCGCTGTCGAGCTATCCGGCGGTGCAATTGCTGGGGGTGTGTATGGCGGCCAGCGGCTCTTACAGCGCCATGTCGATTTTCTGGACAACGCCCGACCAGGTGCTGAGTTTCAGTGCTCGTGCGGTGGGTATCGCGGTGATCAACGCCATGGGCAATATCGGCTCGGCAGTCAACCCGCTGGTGGTCGGCTGGCTGAAGGACCTGACGTCCAGTTTCAGCGCAGGTTTCGCCTATGCTGCCCTGCTGCTGATCCTCGGCGCACTGCTGGCCCTGCGCCTGCCCATTGCGCCGCCAGAGCCCGGGCATTGAAGGGTGATAGAGTGTCGGGTAGCCGTAGTAGGCAATAACCACAAAACCTGCGCCCGACACGTCGAGAGAAACCGCCATGCAGTACTGGCCCTTGCGCCCCGGCAGTAGTGAACACCGCTTCAATATCGCTCACACCGCCAATCTGTTCGCCAGGGTGGGCCAGAACCGCAGCAAGTTCCTCGCAGCGGATTTGCTGCAGGTGATCGGCTCGGGCGTGCCGTTGGCCCAATGCACGATCTTCGCTTATCCGCAGCGGCGCAACGCCGAGGTGTTCTCGTTTGCGGACCGGGCGCGCGAAGTCTCGCTGCCGGCGATCTCCCACAAATATGTGCAACGCTTCTTCGGCCTGGATGGCAACCAGCAGGTGATGAGCCAAAGCAACTGCGTCGCCAACACCATCGTGCAACGCCAGTCAGCTGACGACATCACGCACCCCGAGTACCGGCGCATCTGCTATGAGCAGCCACAGATTGCCGAGCGGGTAGCCTTGCTGACCCTCTGTGAAAGCAACCGCTGGTTGTCGGTGAACTTCTACCGCGGCCGCGAGCACGGGCGCTTCTCGGCGCAGGAGATGGAGCACCTGGAGGCCCTGGCGCCGTTGCTGATCCAGGCCGTGCGCCTGCATTACCACGCGCACCTGCAAGCCAACGAGCTGCCCTTGCTGTTGGCCGAGCGGGTGATCAAGCAGCAGCACTTGGCGCTGACCTTGCGTGAACAAACGCTGCTGCGCCTGATGCTGAGCGGCCTTGCAGTGGAAGACATTGCCGAGCATCTAGGGGTTCGCCCCGTCAGCGCCGCGACTTATGTGAAACGGCTATACCGCAAACTGGGTGTCAACGGTTTGCGTGAGCTGTTTGGCTTGACCACGCAGGCCCAGTGGGCGCTATCCTGAATGCCTGAACCCTTGGGGCATCTATCATGCGCAGGTTGATGGTGTTGCTCGCGATCACGGCGATTGCGGGTTGTCAGGCGCCAATACCGGCTGCCGATCCGCAGATGGCCTGGGTCGACTTCTCGGTGCCGTTTCCCAACGACAGGTTGTTGATGGCCGAACGCCTGGACCAGCAACGCCTGCGCGACGGCCGGTTTTTTCAGGTCAGCCCCGGCAGCCATGAGCTGATCGTCCGGTTCGACTACGAAGCAAGCGGGGGTTCAGGCATGAGCATGATGGGGGGCTCCACCGTGCGCGAGTGCTACCTGACGCTCAACTACCCGCATTTCAAAGCCGGCCAGCGCTATGTGCTGGAGGCGCGTTCCATGGCTTTGACGCCTGAGGCGCGGCTGTACGATGCCAAGGGGGCGATCGTTGCCGAGGTCAGCGCGTATTATTGCCTTATGTGAGTGATGTTCAAACAATGAATCGTCCGCTGTTCGTTTCTCTGGATGGGCCCAAGGGCACTGGCAAGACCACACTGCTTGAGGCCATTACAAAAGTACTGAGGGCAGGCAACAACAAGGTGGTCCGGCTTTGCGAGCGCAATAACGACCCCAACAGGGGGGCAACAATGGCGCTGGTCAACCAGCTGGTCAGAAACCCCAGCCGGGCGCTGGAAATGGCGGTTTGCGAGCGCCTGGCCGATAGCCGTAGCTGGATTTCACAGCATGTGCTGCCCAGACAGCCGCCGGGCAGCATCATCCTGATCGACCGCTGGTACCCGTCGGATGCCGCGTTTCGCCGGATAGTCCCGTTTGCAGACATTCTGCGCTTGAATATCGAGCGCAATGTACGCGTGCCAGACCTGCATGTCGGGGTAGTCACCGACCCTGAAATCTCATGGGCCAGGGCAGCGGCGCGGTCGCGTGGGCTGGGCAGTACCGTGATGTTCAACCTGCAAGAGCAGGTTGCCAGTACCCAGGCGTTCGAGCGAGCGGTTGCGGAGCAGGGGTGGGTGTTGTGCCGCAATGAGGGCACGGTCGAAGAGGCGACGATGCAGGTGGTTGCCGAGATTCATAAGGTGTTGCGAGGCCAATAAGGGACCGCACATAAAGAAAACCCGCCAACACAGGCAAGGGAGCTTCTACCGCAATGATTGATCACTTGGATCATCTGGTGCTGACCACCATCGATGTCGACGCTTGC